>SFQZ01000097.1 GCA_004562915.1 bacterium | reverse complement strand
CGTCTGCCTCACCGTTGCGTTATTTTCTATAATATAATTTGCAATCTCCACGGCTCTTTTTGCAATATAATCCTTCAAAAAAATCCCCCTGCAAACATTGTTTTTACAATGTATGCAGGAGCCGTTTATAAATATTCGATAATTTCTTTTTCCTCATATACTTTTAATCAAAAGCAGGAGTCTTCTCATGCTAAGATAAACTATAATAAAAAACAATTTTCACAAGTTTATCTGCCGGCACGATCATAATCTCTTTCGTCGAACACATCAAGTCCCGGAAATCTTGTATCACACTCTCCTCCACATACTCATTGATTATCATGGCATCGCCGGTAAATTCAATTGTTCCTACATATCCTTTTTCAGAATCTATCTCCACATTTAAGAAGAGTTCCTGTGCCACATGAAGTGCTTTCTTTGCCATTTTTTCAAAATGTTTTACTCGTTCCTGACTTATATTGTTCAGCTTCGCATCTATTTTCATTTTCGCCATTTCAACTATGGCCTGTGCCTCCATCAGTTTCTGTTTTTTATCCCTAATTTGTTCTTCCTCACTCATTTTACACATCTTTGCCTTGATTTTCTCTTCAATAATCCTGTCACTCATCTTAGATTCCTCATAATAAAGCCTTCTAATTTTCATTCAAAAATACTCCCTTTTGATAAATATAGTGTACTTATTTTAAGTCCATTTATGACATCATAACACTTTCTATACTTAAAATGAACTTATTGTACAAACTTAAATATGTACTCATTTTAAATAGGAAGGATGTATTATGGAAAAAGAGAAACATTTAGGATTGCGAATAGATGCAGAAACACATCAGAAATTAAAAAGCCTGGCTGAATTTGATGGCCGTTCTATCAACGGTGAGGTTCTTTATTTAATTCGTCAGGCCATCATCCAACATGAGCAGCAGCAAGGACCATTAAACTAAATCTAATAAATATCATTCTCTTCCATATTTTGGACTAATTTTAGTCCACTTTTTTGAGGATGATATTATGGAACAAAAGATAAAACAATCTAATGCAAATATTGGAAAGAATATAAGGGAAATACGTTTAAATGCTGGCATTGGCCAAACGGAATTGGTTGGCCAGTTGCAGCTTCATGATGTAAATATGACTCGTGAGACCCTGGTTAAAATCGAACGCGGAATTCAACATATTACTGTCTCCCAGCTAAAGGGAATACGTGACTGTCTGAATACTACTTATGATGAATTATTAAAATAGAGTTACTACGACGAATCTTAACGCATAGTTCTGTCCTCATCTCAATTCCTTTAAATTCTCCCCAAATCAGGTGTCCACAAGGAGCAATCTCCCGGTACCGCGGCATTTTTCGAAGGATATGCCATTGATACTCCGTCTTATTCTGCCCCAGTCTTAGCAATACATATTGTATGTAGTCTTATTGTAACGCAGCTGAGCCCCAAAATCATTCAATTCATAATTGAATTAACTCTTACGATGGCTCAACAAAAAAGCAGCCTTAAGCTGCCTCTTCCTTTAATTTCATATAATATAACAGAATTCTGTCGGGTATCTTCTCCCATTTTATTTCATAACGATTATCTACATACATTATACCAGGATGTTCTTCCTGCTGACCTACGATCAGCGAGTCCATTGAAACATTCAGCAGCCTGCTTAAGCGATACAGATTATCCAGACTCGGAAGACTTTTTCCTGAAAACCATGCGTAAACAGCCTGAAAAGATCCAACGAGTAACTTCTCTTGAATATCTTTCACGGATATATTTCTTACCTTGCACATTTCTTTAATTTTATGCCCTGTTTTTTTAATATCAATTTCCTGCATTCGCTTTCTCCTTTTCGCCTAAAAGCATTATCTTCTTTTTATTAGATCATCCAATTCCTGCATTTCATCCTCTTTGTTTAACTGAAGTATATCATCTATATATTTATAATTCAATCCAGACATCAGAAAAGGGGAAATTCTAATTTCATTTTCTTTTATTGATATATTTCCATTCCCGTAAAAAGACGGATTCATCATTTTTCGCTTTCTTTTTAACACTTCATACTGTATAATGGGGCCACTATCCAAAACTTTTTAACATTTTTACTTGAATACCATGAAGGGAGATGAAAATAATATGAAAGAAAAAATCAACAATCTATGCAGCAAAGTTCAGTTTCTTTCGGGGGCATGGCTAAAGCTGATCGCCATCACATCCATGCTTATTGACCATGTAAACAAAGCACTGATTTATCCAAATCTGACTTCAAATGACGGAGTCCTTACTGTTGTGAGTAATCTATTTGACATTATCGGCAGAATTGCATTCCCATTGTTTTGTTTTTTGCTGGTTGAAGGTTATTTCAAAACCCGAAGCCGAAAGAAATATCTGTTTAATTTACTGTTATTCGGTGTAATATCAGAAGTACCTTTTGATATGTTTACAACGGCATGTTTTTTTAATATGAACTGGAATAACGTCATGTTCACTCTGGCGTTTGTTCTCATGACAATATGGAGTATAGACATTTTAAAAGAAAAAATGCAGAAGCTGCCAAAAGTGCTTTGGTATTTTGTATCGTGGATTATTATTATCATAATGTGCATAGCTGCCATATATTTGAGTCTTGATTATGAGCACCACGCTATTTTAATCGGTTATTTCTTTTATCTGTTCCATGATGTGCCGCTCTTTGCCATTCCTTTGGGTTACGCTTCCATGTATACACAGCCTTGGTCACTTTTAGGCTTTGGTCTGACACTTACATATAACGGCGAGCGTGGCAAACAGAATAAAATGCTTAACTATTGGTTTTATCCTGCCCATTTGCTCACCCTTGGAATACTCCGCCTTTACCTTGGTATTTAGTACAATGAAATACCATCGCTGCTCCGTTACACTCTTAAAGACTTATTATATCATAAAAATTTTATAATTGTACCCTGCAAATTGTGCTACAATACAATTATTCACCAATTTAAGAACAGGAGGAGATTTCATGATGGGAAATGAATTATTAAAAGAGGCTGCCGAACTGCAGGGACAACTTGTTGAATGGAGAAGATCGCTTCATCAGATTCCGGAGACGGGAACAACTCTCCCTCAGACAATTGCATTTATCAAAGCGAGATTAGACGAGATGGGAATTTCATACAAAGTATACGAAGATATTTCATGCATTGAAGCAACGATCGGTTCGGGGGAAAAGTGCTTCATGCTCCGCAGTGATGTAGACGCACTTCCTGTGACGGAGGAAGCTGATGTACCGTTTAAATCCACCAATGGCTGCATGCACGGATGTGGTCATGACATGCACGGAACTTTCTTGCTGGGTGCGGCAAAGCTCTTAAAAGCGCATGAAGATGAATTAAAAGGAACGGTTAAATTGTTATTCCAGTCAGGAGAGGAAGTATTCCAGGGTGCTAAAAAAGCTGTAGCGGCAGGTGTGCTGGAGAATCCGCATGTGGATGCTGCTTTTGCAATGCATGTAATCGCAATCATTCCGAAGGGTATTATCATGACCGGCAAAGAGCCAATGTCTTCTGTAGACGGTTTTAAAATCACACTGATCGGTCATGGCGGACACGGCTCTATGCCGGAAGCTTGTGTTGATCCGATCAACGCAGCCGTTCAGGTCTATCTTGCCCTTCAGTCACTGATCGCACGTGAGATCGGCGGAACGGAAGAAGCTGTTCTTACAATCGGCCAGCTTGCTGCAGGCGATGTATCGAATGTAATTCCTGAGCGTGCCGTTCTTCAGGGAACTCTTCGTACCTTTAAGAAAGAGGTTCGCGAAAGACTTGTTAAACGAATTGAAGAGGTTGCCAAAGGTGTTGCCATGACTTACCGCTGCCAGATGGAATATGAAACCTTAAGTTCGTGCCCAAGTGTCGTTACAGATGATGCCGTAACTGCTCTGGTAGAGGATACCGTTAAATCCATGCTGCCGCAGATTCAGGTCATTCGTGGCGGCCACGGAATGGGCTCAGAAGATTTCGCTGAAATTACCGATAAAGTGCCTGGTTCTTACTACATGATCGGTGCCGGACCGGAAGATCCTTCCAAACGTGTTGGGCAGCACAATCCAAAGGTTTTATTTAACGAGGATATCTTATCCACAGGTGCGGCAATCTACGCTCAAGTAGCAATGAACTGGCTGGACAAGAACGCATAAATTCTTTGTAATTTGAATAAAAAAAATATTTCCTTGCAGGCCATTTTGAATCATGGCTGCAAGGAAATTTTTATTTACCGGTCTTCTCTCCCCTCATTTTTCCTTTCGTCATATCCTGCATGGTTTATAACTCAAATCCAAAGTATTTTACTGCATTATTATAAGAAATTCCGCATACGATCTTTTCCAATGCCTTGTAGTCCGCCGGGTATTCTCCGTTTTCTACCCATCCGCCGATCAGTTCGCACATGATTCTATGGAAATTCTCATGCCTTGTGTAGGACAGGAAGCTTCTGAAATCTGTCAACATTCCCACAAAGTTTCCGAGCAGCCCGAGATTTGCCAGGGATGTCATCTGCGCGATCATTCCCTGCTTGTGATCGTTGAACCACCATGCACTTCCCTGCTGGATCTTGCCGGCAACCTCTGTTCCCTGGAAACATCCGAGGATCGTTCCGATCGCCTCATTATCATTCGGATTCAGGGAGTAGAGAATCGTTTTCTGAAGTTCATCCGTCGCGATCAGTGATTCAGGGAATCTGCCGTCTCGGAACTTGGCGCATGGGAGAAATAGGGACGTTGCATCTTGACACGATGTTGGGGGCAAAAGCCATGTCTTTAAACAAATGTATTAATTGTTTGTGAATTGCACGAAATATTACGTCAAAATCCTTTGCAACGTCCCTATTTCTCTCCTTCCGGAAAGATAATCTTGAATACAAAGAAGAAGATTACCATGGAAACTCCACCTGTAATGAAGGTTACGAGCAGATTATAAACTGCAGGCGGAACATATGCCGATGCGATCGGCATCCATAAATTATTGAATCCGTTACATACCAGCGATATCACTACCCATGCGATAAAGTACCACATTGCCTGGTAAAAGGGATTTCCTTTACTCTTAAAAGTGATATTTCTCTGCAGAGGAAAATTAATGCATTGTGCAAGAAACGAACCCGTTTCGTAACTGATAAAATATCCAAGTCCGCCCCCTATCATAACCGCTCCGCTGGCATCACGAAGTACGTTATATCCCAAAAGGCTCCATGTAAAATCCACTCCGAAGAGATGCATTTCTTTCTGTGGCCACATGAATTCTGTTCCGGCAAGGCCGATTCCGAGGATCCCCGGCATGAATGTGAAGACCAGATACTGGAATACGGTAACGCCCATGCTGAACACAAAGAAGTAAAAAATCTGATATACCCATTTTGCCAGTTTGGGATGTTTTTCTTCAAATCCACCCCAAATGCTCATCCATTTTTCTTTCAAATTACCCATTTTTATACCTCACTTTTACTTACGGGAAATTTTTGCTGTGTAGGCTTTATTTTCCTTTGAATTTTTAAAGAAGCCTGATATGATCTGTTTCATTCCCCGGAAGAAATGTCCGTTGACTGCTGTCACCATTCCTCTGACCATGTCCATGCTTACCATTCCGTTTGTCATTTTGGCAATTCCACGGAACGGCATATTGTAAATGAAGAGAATATTCAGATCCGGTTTTCCTTTCTCTTCACTTTTTTTCTTAAGGTTGGTTAATATCTTATATATCAGGCGTGCGGCCGGATTCTTTGCGTAATACATCTGACAAATCGCATCGTTCATTCCCAATTCTCCGCCCCATTTTCCGTCCGGAATCTCATGCCCGAGAAGTTTTTTGAATTCTTCATCTTCCACCTGCTGCACCAGTCCGGAATAGTAAGACGACATTTCTTCTTTGTTGTATGGAATCACTGCTTCTGTTCCTGCAATTTCCACTGTAGTCCGAAGTCTGATGTCTGCCACACTGGCTCCGATCATGATCTGCCATGTGCCACCCTCTACTTCCCAGCGGTTTGTTTTTACATTCCAGTAACGGAACGTTTTATCGTCAAATGGTATAGTGACGGTCTGGCTTTCGCCTGCTTTCAGGAATACTTTTTTAAATCCTTTCAGTTCTTTTGCCGGACGGAATATTTTCCCATTTTCCATTCCAACATAGAACTGCGCCACTTCCGCCCCATCACAGGTACCAGTGTTGGACAGTGTAAATGTAACGCCGTTTTCATCAGCATGAACATCTGCGTACTCGAATGTGGTATAAGAAAGCCCATATCCAAACGGATACTGCACGCGGACTTTGCTTGTGTCATAATAACGATACCCCACATAAACGCTTTCCCGGTATTCGGCATTTCTCTGATTACTTGGAAAATTACGGAAAGCCGGTGTATCTTCGTATTTGATTGGATAGGTTTCTGCAAGTCTTCCGGATGGATTGACTTTTCCGGTAAGAATATTGAGCATGGCACTGGCACCAGCCTGTCCGCTTAAGTATCCATGTAAAATTGCTTTACAGCAGTAATGCCATGGCATTTCAATCGCCGCTCCTGCGCTTAGCAAGCCTACTACATTCGAATTGACCTGTACGATTGCCTGGAGCAGTTCGATCTGATTCTGCGGAATTCTCATATGCGTACGATCCATTCCTTCGGACTCACTGAGTTCATCCAGTCCAAAGCAATAAATGACGATATCTGCCATTGCTGCCAGATCAAGGGCTTCTTTCTTCAGTGCCGCATCTTCTTCGCCGTTCCGTTTATAGCCACGATTAATTCCAACAATATCAAGATCATATTTCTCAACTGACTTTTCGATCGTCTCCAGGTAAGTTGGATTGACCATAGAAGAACCTGCCCCCTGATATCTCGGTTCTACTGCGAAATCGCCGATAATCGCGACTTTACTTCCCGGAGCCAGTGGAAGGATTCCTCCATCATTTTTAAGGAGGACTGCACTTTCTTCCGCTGCCCTACGTGCCAGGTTATGGTGTTCGCTTTCTTTAAATCCCGTCGGTTTTTTCTTTGCATTCTCTGTTAAAGTGAGAACCGCATCCAGGAGTTCATCCACACAGGCATCCAATTCATCTATCGTCAGACTTCCATTTTCCACAGCTCGCAGGATTTCTCTTGCGGAATCCAGTCCCGGTGACGGCATTTCCAGATTGGATCCTGCCGCCACACCTTTTACATGGTCATTGGAAGCCCCCCAGTCTGTAATGACGATTCCGTCAAATCCCCATTCATTTCTCAGAATCTCTTGCAAAAGGTGTTTATTTTCATTGGCGTAAACACCGTTGATCTCGTTATAACTCGTCATAATGGATTTTGCTTTGCCTTCTTTCACGGCAATCTCAAATCCGGTCAGATAGATTTCCCGAAGTGTTCTTTCGTCCAGAACGGAATTCATTGCCATGCGGCGAAGTTCCTGACTGTTCACCGCGAAATGCTTCGGGCATGCATAAATGCCCTTGCTTTGAATTCCCTTTACATAAGAAGCTGCCATTTTCCCTGACAGATAGGGATCTTCTGAAAAATATTCAAAATTTCGTCCGCAGAGAGGGCTTCTTTTGATGTTAAGTCCAGGGCCCAGAAGTACATTTACTTCCTGCGACGCTGCCTCTTCTCCCAATGCGCTGCCGACAGCCTCTCCAAGATCTTCATCCCAACTATTTGCAACCGTAGCTGCTGTCGGAAAACAGGTTGCCGGCAAGGACGCATTAAGTCCCAGGTGATCTCCTGCCCCAGCCTGCTTGCGCACTCCGTGAGGCCCGTCTGAGCAGAAAATGGAAGGAAGACCCAGATGTGGGAATTCCCACGTCTGCCATACATTTTTCCCACTAAGGAACGCCGCTTTTTCTTCGAGCGTCATTTGTTTAAGTAGTTCCTGATGTTTCACTGTATATTCCTCCTAAACTTCCGAAAACCGGAACCGGAAATAAACTCCGGTTCCAGTCTCCTGGTTGTAATTGTCTTTATTCTGCCATTGTATTTCTCTTTTTCAGTTTTTTAATTGCCAGAATTTCTAATGCAATCAGACCTGCTGCCAGAATCACATCGATTACAATTGCTGTGATCTGCCATGTCATGAGACCGGTCTGCAGATTTTCCGCGTCATATGCACGGCTGTTTACAACAGTGTACATAATGTTCTTACATGCCTGACGCATTGCCTTTACAGAAGTTGCGCTTTCGGTATCAGATACATGGTTTGTTTCGGTGTCGTATGCAACCAGCATACAGTCATTTCCGTTGCGGATCATTCTGTCTGCATCCTGATATCCGTATACTCCATAATAGTCGGTCAGTGCAAATCCTTCAAATCCCCATTCATCACGAAGAATATTATTCAATACTTCCGAACATGCCTGAGCCGGTGTTGTTCCGTAGAAGTTAAATGCAGTCATAACTGCCTTTGCGCCGCCTGTCTTTACACACATCTCAAATGGTTTCAGGTAAATTTCACGTGCTGACTGTTCATTGAACCATGTGCACAGCTGATTTGTACGGTTTGTCTCCTGATCGTTCAGAGCAAAATGCTTAATGTATGCGTATACACCTTCTTTTTCCGCTCCGATAACTGCATTTGCTGCAATTGCTCCTGACAGCAACGGGTCTTCTGAGTAGTATTCGAAGTTACGTCCTGCAAATGCACTTCTATGCATGTTCATTGCCGGTGCATACCATCCGGAAACGCCCATCTCGTCTGCCATTTTACCGATGCTCTGTCCAAATGCATCTGCAATTTCAACGTTCCATGTATTTGCAATCATCACCCCTGCCGGGAATCCAATGGATCCGGTTCCGGTAAAGTTGTTGTTAATAGAAGCAGGTCCGTCACAGTCAACTGTCTGTGCTTTTCCCACACTGCCTGCCGCCGCTGTCTGGTATCCTCCAAGTGCGATCATGGTATCCATGTCGCTGATCGTCAACTGATCTAACAATTCTTCCCACTGCTCGTCATCATAGTCAGCTCCACGAAGGTCAGCAAGTTCCAGCCCGTTCTTTGCTCCTGTTGTCGGCATTTCGTCTGCATCGTCATTGTAATCTTCCGGATTGTAGTTACTGTTATTCATGAAGGTTGCTTTGTCTTCATCTGACATCGTGAAGTTGGTCGGCGCTGCTGTCGCTTCTGCGTAATTTGCAAATCCATCAGCACGTGACAGATAGGTGAT
>SFQZ01000096.1 GCA_004562915.1 bacterium | reverse complement strand
GTTGAACTCTTTCCCAGACCCTGTATTTGCGGAAATATATACCACATCCAATGACTTTATTTCCTTCCTCTTTTGATTTCGCTCAATGCTGTAGCATAATCTCTCTAATGTGCTACAATAAATCTTTGCAAATTGTATCCCGTTTTCATATATCTTTTCTCCACCCTTTCTGATCTTTGATTTTCTCCCAAACTTGAATCATTCACTCATGAAAAACACTTTTTTCACTTGCACTCAACCCCAAACGGATAATCTCCGGATGTAACGCTAATATTTCAAAGCCTTGTTCTTTCCCATATTCATTTACAAGTTGTTGAAATAAGGAATCTATATTCTGGAATAATCATTATAAAGCACCTCTGCATTCTCCAGAATAAATTAATTTCTGGTTTCATCCGTAATATAAAAAACAGAAAATGACTTCGTAGCTATCACCATATCTTCATGATTCTTAGCTGCATGCCCAAGAGCTGCTATTTTATTCATAAATATTTTTAATTGATCCCCATCAAAACCATTTTCCCACTACAATATCCACACCATTCTTTTCATATCAATTTATTGTTTTCAAGAACATTCATAATTAAAACATAGAGTTTGTCTGCTTTCTTAAATCATCTTACCTGCCATGGTCCATCTATTGAATTTGGATCAATTCCTTGAGATTGTGGAAATTGTGATATTAACCATTCATATGCTTTTCTTTGGCAATGACATGCATGGGAGTACCGTACTCATCCAGTAAAATGATACCCTTTTTCCATAATATCTGTGCAAATAATCCTCTCTTTGGTCGATTGAAAAAAGGGGCTGTCGGGAAAAATTCAACATTTCATAATGCAATCTCCTTCATTTCTCATCTTCCAACTGAATCCATAGTAAAAAAGAGGCTTTCCTGCAGTTAATTTTACCTCAAATACCTAACAAATGAAACGGGAAATTCAATCTTTTGAAATAAAATTTCTGAGAACTTTCCGCAACTATCAATTCTATTGTACTTCAATCAGTATTTCCATGATATAGACTTCAAAATTCTCAGGATGGCCGGATATCAAAAATTTCCTTATTTTTTACAATAATTATAAAATTTTTACACTATTTCTCAAAACAAAAGGATTATTATATATAGAGAGGGAATTTTGTGTCTCTGAAGCCCATTCGTTTCACTATTAGCACAACACAAGAAGCGCAGGTGTATATTTATGAATTTAATTTATCAACTTTCCGATTATTTATATACCTTTTATCATGCCACAGATATTTCTCTGGCTTTGTTCAGCCCCGATGACAAACTGTTGGAAACATGCGGTCCCAGCTATCCTTATTGCAGTGCATTTCAAGAAGCCTGCGGCAAGTATTGTCCCTGTAATAAAGCTCACAGTCATGCCTGTAAAGAAGCAGCTCAGCTTGGAGACGGATATATTTTTTCCTGCCCGGCCAACTACATCCTTTTTGCTGTCCCGGTGTTCATGGATAATCATTTGATTGCCAATGTACTGGCCGGTCCCATTGCCCTGGATTATCCGGATATGGATCTCATTGACGAAATCATCCAAAAATATGATCTTTCTCTGGATTACCGTTCCAGGCTATACAGCACTTATTCTAATGTACCTTTGGTAGAACCGCATCGTGCTCGTTACTTATGTAAACTACTATTTTCTTTGTTATCCAACCTGTCTTCCTCCTATTCCAAACGTCAGGAATATCAATTTGCTAAAAACGCTCAGCAGGCTGAAATCGGAGAATATCTTCAGGTTGCAAAAAATACGACTCCAATGCCTGCATCCCAGTATGATCTGGAAAAACAGCTGATTGAAGATGTCATAAATGGAAATTGTGAGCATGCCAGCGCTTTGCTGAATGAAATACTCGGTCGGATTTATTTTTCTTCCGGAAACAATATCGTTATACGTTATAAAGGTTACCGCGAACGATAACCTTTATAATTTATCCTGGCATATACAGATTTTCTATTTTCTTTCCTATCTACGGAAGCAATCCTGCCGTTCTCATATGCAGCTCTCAATTCCCTCGGTTTCATGATTTTCCAGTCTTCTTTTACAATCGTACTTTCGGGACTGATCTCTTTTAGAGACTTCAGAATTTTATCTCCTTCCTCTTTTTCCAACTCATTCATATGATTCAGAAAAATTACAGGAGCCTGTCTCAGTTCACTCTCGAAGTAATTACCGGAAATCAACATTTTTATGTGATAATTTTTTATGTTACAGACATAAAGAACATGTTCCAACTGATACGTGTCCTCCATCTCCTGTGACAGCATGGATCGTAAACTTCCTATTCTCGCCGTTTCCGCTGCCTCAAGAATAATCCTGTCCGGCTGATATTCTTTTACTACTTCTAAAATAGTCTGTATCATCAGCTGTGCTCCTGTACAGCAAATGCATCCTTTCTGCACCTCTATTACATGACAGCCGGATGACTCAGATACCTGGGAAAGCTTCTCATGACCTGATTCATTCTGCAAAAAAACTATGTTTTCTCCCTCCCAGATTTCTTCTGCCATCCTCTTTATCAAAGTTGTTTTACCCGAACTTCGAAAACCACATACAATATCTATTTTTATTGGCTTTTTACAATCCATACTCATGGATGTTGTATTTTGTGTCATCCAATTCATCCTTCATTTCTTCGATGAATTTTTCTTCATTTTCCGGAATTTCATCCAACTGATCACGGAAACGATCCAGCCAGCTGAGTTCTCTCTCTTCCAGTGACAACTCTCCCTTATCAACACCCTGCTATATGATTTCCAGTGTCTGTCTGCCGGTATTCAGCGTCCTAAGGAACGGATCCTGCATTTTTACAATTTCTTCTGCTATTTTGAATACATTTTCAGGTTTCAGTACATAGGCCTGAGGATCCAGATAGCAGTCGGACTCTATCAGTAGATCACGCATCCATGTACGCTGTCCCTTTTTCGTTGCTGTATTCATCAGTCTGCAGTCATAGATAAGCTGTTCTGTCGATACTACCGGCGCAAATCCACTTAACAGTTTCACTTGTTGTACGGATTCATTGCTCCACAGATCCGCTACAGCTGCGGCAATATTTCCGATTGGACTGAAATGAGCACATGCCGCACTTTTTCCTTCCAGAGAAATTGGTGTACCGGTAATTGCCTTCAGATATACATTTTCATACGCACAATCTTTTCCCGGACCAACTGCACCATTTTCGATCGCAACTAACGCTCTCGGTGTTACCATTGCACGCATGACTGCCGCATACACTTTCGGGATAAATCCCTGCTCAGCCAATACCATAGATGTGTTTGCAAAACCACAGGCAGAATCTCCTCCCGGAATAACACCATTTTCATTTGCGATCCGGGTAATGTTGCTCCACAGCCATTTCATATCTCTCGCACCAAGACATCCCAGAGCAAAAACTGATGTCCGTAAATCCGCATTGACAATTGCTTCATCATTTATTTCTTTTCCGCCTGTTGACTCAATTGCAAGTATATCGGCTCCATCCTTTGCAGTCTGATCAAAGATACGAAGCATAGAATCCCAGTATTTTCCACTTCTCATTACGGGCGGTCTGTTCATCTCACGCAGATCATTCGGTGTCATGCGGAGTGCGCTCTTCAATCCATATTTTGCCTCGAATTCGTACATACTGTCTCTTAAAATTTTATGAATCTCAATACCCCATTCCGGATGTTCTGTATACCGAGGCAGTGATTCAAATTCAACCACCAGTCCCGGTGCATGCAGTTCATATGCTTTTTTCAGTACCCCGCCAATGATTTCCTTATAAATGCGCTTTGCTTCCGGCAGTGTTTCACTTGTTGCATTCATGGCCGGTAATGTAAAATTTACTTCCGGATAAATCATACCGCCGCCAATTACCATGCCATTCTTTAATGTGACCGGCTTGGGGCAGGAGCCATAAACAAAATCATCCACAGACTCATAAGCCAGTTTCGTAAATTGAATACTCATAAGCTCCTCCTATCTTCCCAAACTCTCAAAATGCTGCTTTGCAACAGTTGCTGCGTCTGCTGCATTGGAAGTATATGCGTCCGCACCTACCTGTTCTGCAAAACGCTGACTTACTGGTGCTCCTCCAATCATGATATAATATTTATCACGAATTCCTGCATTTTTAAATTCATTGATAACATCCCCAATTGCAGGCATAGTGGTCGTTAACAATGCAGACAGGCACACAATATCGGCTCCCACTTCTTCCGCTTTTTTCACGAAAACATCGTCAGCAACATCTACTCCTACATCATAAACCGTTGCTCCGATTCCCTTCATCATCATAGCCACCAGATTTTTACCGATATCATGCAGATCGCCTTTAACTGTTCCAATAACTACTTTTCCAATTGGTTCAATACCTGACTGACTCATCAGCGGTTCCAGTATTTTAAGACCCGCGGACATAGCTCTGGATGCTACCAACATTTCCGGCACAAAAATTTTATTCTCACGGAAATTATCTCCCACTATTTCCATGGCTGATATAAGACCATTATTTAAAATGTCCTCTACCGGAATCCCTTCTGATAATGCCTGATTCACCAGTTCTTTTACCTGCTTTACTTTTCCCTTTTCTACTGCTAATGAAAGCTCTTTTAATTCCATATTTTACTCCTTTCAAATGAAATTTTCTACGTTCAGATTATGGAATCATTGAAAAGAAAGTTAGAAAAAAGTATTTCTGTTTGTTCAGCATTTTTATAAATAAATATTTAAGTTTGGGATATATCCGGTGAAAGATTCTCTTCATTTTTGGTTATTTCTAAATTTTTTTATATTTTTTTGTAAAATTTATATTACTTCCATCGTAACAAGCAAAAAACGCCCGCTCTTGACAGCGTTATATTGTCTGTCAAGGACGAGCGTATCATACTACCCACAGTGCCACCTTGTTTCACGGTTTGTACCGTACACTTTGCGAAATACCTACATATTCCCGGCAACTGCCGTATGCCCTCACGTCACTGTCAACTGTCAGCCTTTTACAGCACCTGCTACCATACCTTTGATGATCTGCTTACTGAAAGCGAAGTACATCACAACGATAGGTGACATGGTAATCAACATGGCCGCCATCTGTTTCGGATAGTCAGAAGCGAACTGTCCCTTAAACTGTGTAAGTGCCAGAGGAACGGTCTGCAGTCCGACATTTTTGATCAAAACCAAAGCAAAAGAAAATTCATTCCAGCAACTGAATATCTGAATGATAGCAACAGTAACAAGAATAGGTTTACAAATCGGAAGAATAATCTGCCAGAGCGTTTTTGAAAAAGAACTTCCATCTATGGCAGCTGCCTCTTCCAGTGATACCGGAATGGACTTGACGTAACCTTCCACCAGGAAGATTCCCATCGGCAGACCAAACGAAACATACGGCAAAATCAACGTAAACCACTGGTTGGAAAGTCCACATTTTTTAAACACAACGTAAATCGGGACCAGCAGAGAATGAATCGGGATCAACATACCCATCAGGAAAATCACATACAGAACACGATTACCTTTAAATTTTATTCTTGAAAGGATATAGCCCACAATAAATGAAAACAGTACAATAAGGATAATCGATAAACCTGTTGTTCGAATACTGTTCCACATGGACTCTCCCAAATGGTAATCTGAGTTGCTCAAAATACGTGTATAATTGATCAATGTAGGATTCTTGGGAAGTCCCACAACATCTGCATTAAATGCCCTTTTTTCCTTCAGGGAAGAATAAATCATCCAAATAATCGGAAAAATACAGGAGATTGAAAACACCAGCAGGATAAAATTGATCAAAACAGAAAGTGCTCCCTTTCGAACCGGATGCACATCACTTCTTTTTTCCTTTGCCATTATCCTACGCCTCCTTTTCTCTTGAAATCAATTTGACAATTCCCTGAGCACCGCCAATTACCAACAGTGACAATACAAAAATTCCGACAGAAATACAGCTACCATATCCCATGTTGCTCTGATTAAAGGAAATCTGATATCCATACATAGCCATAACCATAGATGCCGTACCAGGTCCACCTTTCGTCATAACAAAGATATTATCAAAGGCTTTCATATTACCTGCAACACACAGAGTAATACATACAAGCATTGTATTTTTGATCAACGGCAAAGTAATATAAAGTGCTCTCTGAAAACCGTTGGCTCCATCAATTTCTGCACTTTCGAAAATTTCCGTATCAATACCGGCAATAGCAGAAAGCATAATCACCATATAATATCCGATGTACTGCCAGATCAACGGAATAGATACCAGCAGCATAACCAGATCTGTATTATTCAACCATACCTGACATAAGTCTTCCCGTCCAATCGCTCTTAAAAACCAGTTAATCAAACCATACTGATTATGGTAAATCATATTCCAGATCAAGCCCAGACAAACGGCAGAAATGGTACTTGGGAAGAATCCAAAAGTACGGTGCATTCCTTTTAATTTTGTTAATTTAGAATTGACCATCATAACAAGTACAAAAGCAATACCAATCTGTCCGATAATACATACGATAACCAGATAGATGTTATGTCCAAATGCCTGCCAGAATGTACTGTCATGGAATAATGTAATGTAGTTTTGAAGACCGGTAAAAGTTTTCTGGGGACCGCCTTTCCATTCATAAAAGCTATATAACAGTGCAGTTACCAACGGTACAAAAACCGTAAATATAAACATGGCAACAGGGATCAACAGATACATAAAAATAGTTCTGTTTTTCGGTCTGATTGCATTCAGCATTTTACAGCCCTCTCTTTCTTTCTTCTGGCGCAGCCACCGCAGAGGCTGTCACGCTTTTGAAAAGGCCGCTTCGGGTAGCACATGCCCGAAACGGCCTGGTTATCGTGTATCTGCAAGCCTCTGGCCAGAGCCCTACCTGCTTTTCTCTGTCTCAAAATGACAGACACTTTTATAAATTAATAATTTGCTTCGTAAGCAGCCTGTGCATTTTCAGCCACTTCTTCCGGAGTCATGTCACCGTTCATCATAGTCTGAAGATCCGTATTCAAAACATCCCAAACTGCGTTTGTAACATAAGAGTCATAAATCTCACATGTTTCTGTATCAACATAAGACCAGTTATAGAAATCCTGTGTAATCTGATCGAAACTGCTCAGGTCAACATCTTCAACTTTTGTCAGACCACCCAGTGCATAATTTGTTGCAACATAGCTTGCAAATTCAGGACCTGTAATGTATTCAGCCAAATCGATAGCTGCTGCCAGTTTTTCCGGATCGTCAGCCAATTTTGCATTGATTGCCACTGCATATCCAAGACCGATATTCTGAGAATTCGGAGCTTCTGTTGCATCAGCAGGCTGTGGCAGAACTGCAAATCCCATATTATTGAATTTTTCTTCATCAGAATCTTTCAATGCTGCCCAGATGTAAGATTCATCCCAGTTACCACCGATGAATGCAGCTGCATCACCGGAAATATAGTATTCACGTGCATCTTCATTTGTCACTACTTTACAGTAAACCACAAAGGTCCTCATGGACTGCCCTTAATCGGAAGGGCTGACTGGAATGACTGTCTGAATCTGAACTGTTTTTCCAAAGAACCCGGAGAATCTTTCCAGACTTTCGGTCCCAGTGAAGGACCAGTGGCAGAATCTGTTTTCATTGCCGGTATGTTCGTTAAATATGGAGAAGATTACGTACAGCTTTCAGATCTTCTTGGAAATGCCGAAGAAGCCCAATACGCTCGCAATGAAGTGAAAAAAGTTTATGATGCCGTACTTGATGCAGGCTGGGATGGTGACTGGTTTGTCCGCGCTTATGATGCCTTTGGCAACAAAGTCGGTTCCAAAGAATGTGAAGAAGGACAGATTTATATTGAACCACAGGGATTCTGTACTCTTGCCGAAACCGTAGTTGGTCATGGAAACCGTGCTTTTGAAGTATACAAAAAAACCTGCCCTGCTTTCCTGCAGGATATCAGCGAGATTCACCGCACTGAGCCATATGTATACTCACAGATGGTTGCAGGTGCAGATGCTGTTCATCATGGAGAAGCAAAAAACAGCTGGCTTACCGGAACCGCCGCCTGGACATTTGTCAATATTTCTCAGTATATTCTTGGAATCATGCCTGACTGGAATGGTCTCAAAATAGATCCATGCGTACCGTCTGATTTCGGCAGCTATACAGTTAAGAGATTCTACCGCAGTGCGGAATATGAAATCCACATTGATAACCCGAATCAGGTTGAAAAAGGAGTTGTATCCATAACTGTTGACGGAAAAAGCGTCTTTGGAAATGTAATTCCTTTGGAAACAGGAAAAACATATTATAATGTGCATGTTGTTATGGGATAAAAATTATACTTAAATAGAAACATGGGATAAACAGGAGCTGATCCGTCACGATATAATAAGCTGTCCAGTATACACCGGCACCAGGTACAAGAGGAAATATCCCGGATATCAAAAACACTGTAACCGGACAACTTTTCCAGATTGCTGCAAATCTTGACAATAAGATTACAACCATCGTAGCAATTAAAGAAGATTCTGCCGGACCAAATACACACAGTGCACCTGAATAAATTGCCCAACCTGCTCCTCCATGACCGGTATATGCTGCACTTTTGCGTAAGATTTTTCTTTTTCATTACCGGCAGTCACAAAAATCCCATTACTCAACACAAATTCATTACTTGACTGTACCCCATAATGTTTGCAGATCCGTTCCATGGTTTCTTCCACCCGGAAGATCTCAGCTCCATTTTCAAGAAGAATATGACCCGCCTGTAAGGCCAATTCCATTACTTCTTTATCACAGGTATTATTCACATCTATATCTTCCCTTTCTCATACTGTTATTATTTTCAGCCAATCAAAACTGTCTTCCCTAAAAATAACATCATTAGTATAATGAATTTCTAAAAAAATTACAATTTTTCTATATAAAAAAATCCAGGGAACTTGATCTCCTGGACTTTTGAGAGGCGCAGACCGGATTTGAACCGGTGGATACTGGTGTTGCAGACCATTGCCTTACCACTTGGCTACTGCGCCATATTTAATTATATGAAAGATTCTGCCACTTTATACACTCTTTCATAGTGACTCCGACGGGAATCGAACCCGTGTTACCGCCGTGAAAGGGCGATGTCTTAACCGCTTGACCACGGAGCCGTTTCTTTTAAAAAAGCTCCCCCAGTT
>SFQZ01000095.1 GCA_004562915.1 bacterium | reverse complement strand
AATGCGCGCTTCTAATTCTCTGCGTTCCTCAGGTGTCATCCGAAAACAAACTGTCTGATTGCGTTTTCTATCTTTATCTAATCCACTCATTACAAATCCTCCCTGTATTCACTGTCCAGCCGTTCAGCCAGTTTTGTCTGCTTGTTTGGATAAAGATGTGAGTAGGTATTCAGCGTAGTTTCCACTTTTTCATGGCCGAGCCGATTCGCAATCTCCAATGGCGAAAATCCCAGTTCGATCAACATACTTGCATGGGAATGCCTCAAATCGTGTACTCTTATCCGCTTTACGCCACTTTCTTTAATTCCTCGCTGCATTTCATGCTCCAGATAATATTTTGTAATGGGGAACAACCTATCGTCCTCCTGCAAATCATATAAGCTGTCCATATAATCTTTGATATCTGCAGCCAGAAACTCCGGAATGGTAATCACTCTCTTGCTCTTCGGTGTCTTTGGTGGAGTGATCACATCTTTCTTGCCAAGACGTTGATATGATTTTGTGATAGAAATTGTTTTCTTTTCAAGATCTACATCTTTCGGATTCAAAGCCAGAAGCTCTCCCATACGCATCCCCGTCCAGTACAAGGTCATAAATGCCATATAAGAAAGTCTTTTGCTCATGACACTATCGATAAACTTCCTAAATTCCTCTCCTGTCCAGAAATCCATTTCTTCTGCCTTGCTCTTACCCATACTTCCGGCTTTTGCACAGGGATTACTTTTCAAATCGTAATATCGAACCGCATAATTAAAGATTGCGCTCAACTGGTTATTGATTGTTTTCAGATAAGTGGGTGAATACCCCATTTTAATCAATTCATTCTGCCATTGACGGATGTCAGCTGCAGTAATGTCATTTACCCGCTTATTCCCGAAATACGGGAGAATTTTCAGCTCCACGATATACTTTTTCGTTCTCATGGTATGCTCCCGCAGGCGAGTCTCCATATCTGCACAATACATCTTCCAAAAATCCTCAAACTTCATATCAAAGTCCGCTTTTTGTGTAATAAGGAAATTTCTAAGCCATTCCTCCGCCTCTCTTTTGGTCGCAAAACCTCTTTTAGTGGATTTCCGGCGTTTTCCCTGCCAATCCGTATAACGATACTGAATCAACCATTTCCCGGTTTTCTTATCTTTTTCCGCTTTCATTCGACCACCTCCTATGCACTGAAACCATACCAGCGTTTTTCAAAATAGCGTCTGGGAACTTTACCCGCAATCACCAGAAATCCCTCTTTTTCCAGTTCCTGATTCAGCTTACGAATCAGCTTGTAAGCATGACCTACAGAAACACCCAACATTTCTGCGAGTTCATTTGCAGTAATATAAATCTTGTTGTTTTCTGCCATATATTCATCCTCCTTTTCTTTTTATAGCGAAGTCGCTACATTTTATATCCCCATTATATGTAGCGACTTCGCTATTGTCAAGTATTTTGAAATGCCAGTAGAAAAAATTTTTCAAACATGGTATAATGTAGCCATCTCGATACATGGAGGACGATGAAAATGACTATAGGAGAAAAAATCAAATACTGCCGAAAGCAAATCGGCATCACGCAAGATAAACTGGCTGAGCTGACCGGCATCCATCCGGTTTCTATCCGAAAATACGAAACCAATAAAATGCAGCCACAACCTCCTCAGTTAGAGAAAATTGCAGCTGCACTCGGTGTCAGTTATAATGCTTTGAATGGCAGTGATACTGCCGGACTTCGTCTGGAAACAGTCGGTGATCTGATGGGTGTACTTATGGTCCTTTGTAATTCCGGCATCCTCCAGATCAGTGGAGAGCGTGGAGAAGACAAAATGTTAAAGGACGATACTGTATCTATCCATCTGAATCCGGTGCTTTCCTCTTATCTCGAAATCGGATATACCAACAGAGGAAAGGCACATACGCTGTCTTTACAGGATGCTTTATTGAATATCAGAAGTTATAAAGTATTTAATGATCTATTGAAATGGGAAAAAATGAATTTTATCTACCAGAGTGCATTGAAATCAGCTGGTGATACTCCAAATGAAGCAACACAGGCAGCTATAGATGAAATAGCAGAAACGAAAGAAAAAGTGGAGTTGGAATTGCAGAGAAGTCAGATATTACTTGTTACATTTGATGACATCTATTAGAATTGGGTTAATTTCTATTTTCACTATTGACTATAATTCTAAAACTTTATATAATAAAATATACTAATGCCCCAAACAGTAGGTTTATTATCTTGTAGATTTTCCTACTTAGGTATCTCTTTACAATAACACTGCATAAATTTATGGGAGTCATTATGGCTCCTTTTTTATATTATGGATCAGATAAATTCTATTAATAAAAAAGAACATACATTTTGGACAAAATTTAATAATATACATTTATATCAAACAAAAGCGGAAGCTTTACTTAAAGCATTACTAATTACTATTTCTTGGATTGGAGGTATTCCTCATCCCTCAGCTTCTAATATTTTTACCACAGAAATTGCTTCTGCTTTTTACCTATTCTCATTAGCATTAATAATGGAATATATAGTAAAATTGGTAACAGTAAAAAAGTTCTTACCGAAACTGTTCCCATTTATTATTGTAGGATTAAGTATTATTATTCTAATATTATCTACCTCAATATTACTTGATAAACCATTTAATAAAGTCACTCATGACTTTTTATGGTTTGGTACTATTATTCCTCAAATTTTTATTTGGTTTGATACTATTACTATGATTTTAATTGAAGTCCCAAGTACAGATACAATTCCTATTGAGGATAGATTAAAAGATATTGGAAAGGAGGCAAACAATGAGTAAAATTATTTTTGCACTTATAATAATAGAATTCATTATTATAGGCATACTTAAAATACGAAGCATATATTATAATAAAAAAATTGAAAATTTAAAGAAAATGCAGTCACAAATGCTTACAGAAAAAAAACTATTAAATCCCGATGTTTCGTATGAAAGATATAAAATAATTTCCCAAAAATCCTCCATTCCTAATAGACCTGTACGGACTAATGGTGATTTTGCTGATTTTCTTATTTCTCATATTACTACTAATTCTGAAATACTTGAAAATAATATTATGACTATTGATTACGAGGATTTTTATGAGTAAAGACATTTTTCGATACCAACCATTGCATGAGACCGAGTTGCAAGCATTATGGAAAAAACATAAGTTCATCATAGAAAGTTTTATCTTAAACAATAAATATAATTTTAATAATATACATATAAACGAAGATATCGTTATGTCCATTATTGCAAAAGTCGATCAGCGTAGAAGATATTTTAAGTATTTTCATGGATTAGATATGTCAGAATATAAAGAAGTCGCCTTAATTTGTTTCTGGTATATTAAGTTACGACCTATTTATATCTCTGCTGAAATTCAATCACAACAATCTTTAAAAGCATACGATTCCATCAATGAAAAATTAGCTGTATATTACTTGCTATCTACTTATAGATGTATGTTAGAAGAAAAAAAGCTTTCAACCCAACAATTAGATTCGCTTCCAAAGAAATATATTAATGAATTAGTTTATTCATTTACATACCGCGATATTAGCAAAGAAGCATTAATATTATTAGTAGAAAGTATTGCAATATTTCTTGGTTTAGATCCATATGCCTCTAAATAAATACTTGTATAATATTTTGTACTCAATCTGTACTCAAACCACATAGCAAGAGCCCGGTAACCCGCATAAATGCTGGATTTCCGAGCTCCATTTTTTTATTCAAACTTATTCAAACTCCTTTGCGGACTGCGTTTCATGACACGCAAAGGCTGTTATTAGAGGTTTATATTTCGAACGTGCGTTCTGTTTTTGTGTTTTTCGCACCGCTTATGAAGAAATAAACTCCAAAATAACTCCATTTTACTCTTTATTATTTTGTTGTTCTTCTCTTGCGTAAAGAATGTCCAACGCCTGGAATATTACATTACTCATAGTCTGATAATGTCTCTCTGCATAAGATACTAGCTTTTCTTTTTGCTCTGGTGACATCCTAATTCTCAGACTAGAATCTTTGCCGTCTAATGATGGTTTTCTAGGCATCTTTCTCTCCTCCTTACATTTCATAGTTTAACACGAATTGATACAAGTGTCAATCTCGTTTTGTTAATATCACCCATTTCCCTTTTTGGCTACTTCCCTGCCTCTTCAGATAATTCTTTTCCTTCAATTTGGTTATATAATACTTCACACTAGCAAGATTCCAATCTAACGCATTAGCCATTTCTTTCTGCGTGATTGAAGGTTGCATACGTACAAGATTCAGAATTTCTATTTCTTTCTCACTCAGTACATTTTCATCTTCCACTTGGTCTAATCTCTCTAAATCTTGGTTAGCTTGGTTAGTAGCTTGGTTAGCTTGGTCAGTTATTGGACTGACTCGGAACAACTCTACCCGAAACATATTATCAAATTCCTGAAATCTCGGCTTTGGAAGTCCATACTCTTCTGCAGCATTAAGGATTCTTTTTATTCCGCTTCCCCATGCCTCTACAAGTCCCATCTGACTGAATATATTGGCAATGCCTTTATTCCTGATCTTCGAATGACCATTCATGACTTCCTCATAAGTTAATCCGTTATATAATCCACCCGGAGATGTCACCTCCAATCTGTCATCATAAACTGCGACCTGAATACAGGATTCATCTAATAGGTTACGGTGACAATGGGCATTAATAATCATTTCCCTGATTGCTTCCGGTGGTAACTCATATTTCTCTTTTCGCACCAATCCGTCAATTGTTGCTCCAAGCCGAATATTTCTCAATACAAAATCTACTGCTTCTTCGATTTGTGTATAGATTGGTCCTGTAAATTCTCTCTTATCCAGAAACATTGCACGATCTGTTCCCTTGAATACCGCACATTGTGTTTTGGAGAATGAAAAATAATCCGATGTCAGCAACGCATAGGCATTCGTTGCCAGAAGCTGTCCCTCGCTCTGCTTCAAAATTTTCCAGTTTATCAGCTGCTCTTTCTTTACAGAATGTTCTGACATTCCTGCTTTCTTCCAGAACTTTTCAATATCCTGACAAAGTTTCTCTGTTGCTTCCTCTGAAACAGGATAACCCACACAAGTAAGCTCATCCCATGAGATTCTGGCCCCTTCCATTTCCAGTTCTTTTATCTTCTCCGGAAATGCCTGTCTTGATGTACCTTCTACACGGATATAAGTGCCATTATCTTTTCCCTTTGATTTTAGATAATACGGTCTGTTCTTTCCAGCTTCTACTGATACAACAATGACCGTTTTCCCGTCTACTGTCTGTGGCTCAATATCAGGAATGATCTGTGGCACACAGGAATCAGAAACTGCATTGGCAATTCCATCCATCAGCTGAAACAACACATCATTTTCCACACCAACAATCTGGTGTGTTTTATCATCTACTCCAACAATCAGCTTGCCACCTTGTGTATTGGCAAAAGCTACGATTGTCTTCATGTACTTTTCACTTTTATCAGGTAAGGATACCTTGTACTCAATATTTTTCGATTCCCCGGAAAACATAGTATCTTCTACCATTCTTTCACTCCTACTCTATACTCGCACCACTGGTACGAATAATTCTATTTCCAGAGCAATCTTCTCTGGATCATTAACACTATTATACGTTCTATTCTTCTTTTCTATCAAGCAAGAAAACAAAACAGTTCATTTCTTCTTACCATTTTCTTCTGTTCTTTTTTGATGCCAGATAAAGTCTCGTCATCTCATCCATGAAAATAGTTTTGTCCTCATTGGTCATAGTTCCACTGGCAAATAAAGCAGCTACCTGTTCAAGAATCTGCCTTGCCTGTTTAGCACCAGCATATTCACTTGGCTCATCATTACCCAAGCACACGGTTTCATTATCATTCATAAGATAAGAAACCTGACACTGAAATGCATCTGCCAGTTTTTGATATAAACTACTCTGCTTCGGATATCGTCCTTCAACTTCCCAAGATCGAATTGTTCTATGAGAAACGCCCACCATATCACCCAGCTTTTGTTGAGTCATTTTTTTCTCTTTTCGCAACTTCCTAATTTTATCACCAAATGTTGTCATAAGTATACATCTTTCTCCTATGAGTTTTGTACATGCTTTATTTTTCTAACCACAATAAAAGTATATCATTATGCAAATAAAAAGAGAACCCGACATCACAAGCAAATTTGATGATGCGGGTTCCCTTCCCTCTTTATAGATCAATACCTTTTATTTTTTCATCTTATGATCCGATGGCAATCTCACTTCTTAATGACAACTGTGGCTTCCACATCCATGCTCGCCACATGTATGTCCTTCCCCGTTGTTGTGCTCGTGATGAGAACATTTCACATCCGGATTATACTCAAGTGTTTCATTGATAAAAGCTTCTACTGCTTCATCCGCATCTCCGGAAACTCCTCCGAAAAGCTTGATGCCTGCTGCCGCTAACGCTGTCTGTGCGCCGCCTCCAATTCCGCCACAAATCAAAACGTCTGCATTCAATGCATTAAGAACTCCTGCCAATGCGCCATGTCCACTTCCATTCGTATCTACTACTTCTGAATGTACTACTTTTCCTTCCTCTACATCGTAAATCTTAAATGTCTCTGTGTGTCCAAAGTGCTGGAAAATCTGTCCATTTTCATATGTTACTGCTATTCTCATGATACCTTCTCCTTTTTCTGCTGCATATTTTTTGTAAATTTCCTGTTTGTAACATCCTCCAAAGCTGCAGTTGCCGCTCTGACCGTCACAGATTCTGAAATCTCCGCCCTCAATTTTGAGTGGATGCCCGTCGATAAGTGCATCTGCGATCTTTTTCCTGGCGATCTCGTAAATTCGCTGGACCGTTGTTCTTGCGACTTGCATAGATGCTGCACACTGCTCCTGACTGTAACCTTTCTTGTCCAAAAGACGGATTGTCTCGTACTCATCTACCGTTAGAACAATGGGTGTTTTTTTCTCAGTATCATCTGCCGGAAGAAATTCTAAAACATTGGGGAAATGACAGACTTTTCTGCATTTTACTGGTCTCGGCATAAACTGCTCCTTTCTCGCTTTTCTTATATAATAGCCCTATAAAAGGCATATGTCAATAATGTTTTTGACATATGCCTTTTATGAATCACCTTATAGTATTACTTCTTTTCATTATTTTTTAATTTACAGATACCCTGCGTCATTGTTCCCATTGGACAAAATGTACACCAGGTTCGTGGCTTATATAACACCATTACGATCAACCCTAACAACAAAGATGTAAGCATCAAACTATAAAATCCAAAACTAAACTGTGCCACCCAATCAGCTACTGTTCCGGCAGTGTATGTCCATCCCCACGGAACACGGAAGGTCCAGAATAATTTGATGGCTTCACGCAAGGATGATGATCCGGCACCAACTAAATATGTCTGAAATACCATATTCCCAAACATTGTAAGGAAAAATATCAAAAAGCCGTATCGGAACCATTTTGAACTCATCCATCGCGGGGTTGGTTTATTTCTTGAGCATTTTAAATCCCCACCGAGCTTACTAAAAAGCTGGCCACGTCCACACAAATGATTACAGAAAAATTTATTTTCACCGAATATCGCTATTCCTAACGGCAACAGGAAATCAATCATCCCAAACCAAGCAAACAAAATATTAAAAAAACCGAGAGCAAAATAAAGGATCGCCCATATCCATAAATAATCATACCAATGTTTCTTTTTCTTCACATCGCTGTCCTCTCTTTCATTTCAATACAACCTGCCGGACAGGACTTTGCACATTTTCCACATCCTACACACACTGTTTCTTCTACCACAGCATAACATCCATGGTAAACTTTGACAGCTGCCAGCGGACAAGTATTTTCACATACTCCGCAGGCAACACATCTTTTTTTATCGACACTTGCCATTCTTTTTGCCAATGCTTTGTTCCCCTTTCAAATTTTGTATCTCTATTGTACCTGAAAAAGGTAAATCCTTCTGTGATATTATTACATAAGAATTTACCTTGAACGCTAATCATTACAATGACATATTTTTATTATACATTACCTTTATATTTATATATGATGTTTAGAATTTCCTCAGTTGTTCGAATAATTTCTTTTTGTTTTTCTTTCATTGTTATAGATTTGCTTTCTTCTTCAGCTAACGAAGAGTAAAGGTGAATGGTATTAGCATGATTCCATATCTCATCGTAAATTTTCTCGATTTCATCAGCACTCCGAAATGCCTGGTCTGTTTGCATTTGCAAGTGTTCTCGTTGCTCTTCCAGATGATTCATCCGTTCTTGTAACTGATCCCTTTCTTTCTGCAATCGATCATGTTGTGCTTGCAGTTGATCTATTTGTATTTTAATTTCGCTCATCTTTTCTTTCTGTCTCCGCATAAGCATCATCAAATATACAACTACAACTACAAATACAAATAATAGTATTATGTACAGCATAAACTTCTCCTCACGACACATATATTTCGACGGTTTTCCGCAAATCAACTATTGATAATGGCATAGAAAGAACAGTTAGTTTTCCTGAATTCTTTTTAATTTCAACAGCATCAGGATTGCCTGTGATTAAAATTACAGGTGTTGTCCTGTCCGCACGCCATGGCTGATTCGGTTGGCTCGTCATATCTTCGGTAACAATCCAAAGATCCGGCTTATGTCTGCCTAATCTTGTTTTAGCACTTTCCGGTGTGTAAAACAGCATGATCTGATCTGAAATAAATTGCAATGTTTCTTTTAATCCTTTTGCATAACGTTCACTGCCACAGACCAGTGCAATAATAGAAGCAGCTTTCTTTTTTTGTGTTACCTGAATAAAATCCAAAACTGGTGTATTATAGAGACTAAAGTCTTTTTCCAAATGAACTTTATCATAATAACTCTTTGCTGCCTTGCACATCCTCAGACAAAACTGTTCTATGTCTATACGAATATCGTTTCCGTTCTCCTGTATGTTCATACTTTCCAACTGACAAACTGACATTCCACAGTTTAGTCCAAGATGAAAGCGTATATTATTTTCATCATTCAAAAATCCTTTATTTTGATGAAGATATTCACATCGAAGCTGCCAACAGCGTTCTCCGCAAATATATGGCTTTTCATCGGATTGAGATAGTTTAAAGTAGTCCCCTGCATATTCATCAAACCAGCGAATATACTGGGTTCCCACATCACGGGTCGGATTCTTTTGCCGATCCAGCATAACCCGGCCATCTCGATAATGTTTAACAATTTCCGGGAAAGCAATACCTCCGCAAATATCTGGCAAAGTCAATGCCAATGCCAGTGCAGACTGCCATCGTCTATCTACAATATTCAGTTCTACTTCTTCAATTCGGTCCAAAAATGTAAAACTGACATCTCCCTGCATTATTTATCCCTCCCTCATATTCACAACAGTCATGTACTATAGTCAGTATATTTTTATTTATGGCATATGTCAATTATATAATTGACGCATCTAAAAAAAGTAAGTATACTATGTTCGTAAAGGAGATAACTGTTATGAGCTTCGAAAATTATTTTCCACTATGGAATGACTTAAATACAGCACAGAAAAAAGTAATTTCAGACAATTTGATTACACGGGATGTAAAAAAAGGAACGATCATTCACAACGGAAACCTGGATTGTACTGGATTATTACTGGTTAAATCCGGGCAGCTTCGAACTTACATACTTTCAGATGAAGGACGAGAAATTACACTTTACCGCCTGTTCGATATGGATATGTGTCTTTTATCCGCCTCATGTATCATGCAGTCCATTCAATTTGAAGTAACCATTGAAGCAGAAAAAGATACTGATCTTTGGATCATCCCTGCTGAAATCTATAAGGACATCATGAAGGAATCGGCTCCCGTCGCAAACTATACCAATGAATTAATGGCTAGCCGTTTTTCTGATGTCATGTGGCTGATTGAACAGATCATGTGGAAGAGTTTGGATAAGCGTGTTGCTTCATTTCTTTTAGAAGAGACCTCTATCGAAGGAACAAATGAACTGAAAATCACTCACGAAACTATCGCAAACCATCTTGGTTCCCACAGGGAAGTGATCACTCGAATGCTTCGATACTTTCAGGGCGATGGTCTCGTCAAACTCTCACGCGGCAAAATCACCATCCTTGATTCGAAAAGACTGGAAACACTACAAAGATCATAAAACTGTTTTTCTATGACATCTAAAGAATCCTCCATTTATCAGAATTGTGAAAGTCATTCTAATAAATGGGGGATCTTTTTACGCTACAAGTAAATTATAAAATTATTGTGATTATTTTTTAATAATCCATACCACATGCATATGCCCTTTCAATCAACGCACGGTCATTAACCACTGCATCATAGAAGCGGAATCCACCGGAGAAGTTGTATGTTTCATAACCGTTTCCTTCCAGAATACGGCTGGCAATGTAGCTGCGCAGACCACTTTGGCATATCAAGTAAACAGGCTTTCCCTTCTCAATTTCATTGATACGTTCCCTTAGTTCATCTACAGGAATATTTCTGAATCCATCCATATGCCCCCTGTTAAACTCACCTACAGTTCTCACATCCAGCAATACAACACTTTTATCTTTAGAAATCTTATCCATATCTTCCAGATGCCATTGTTTTAAGGTACCTTTTGCTATATTGTCTATCATGAATCCTGCCATATTTACAGGATCCTTGGCAGAGGAATACGGCGGTGCATATGCAAGATCCAGATCTTTCAGCTGGGTTGCCTTCAGCCCTGCATGAATTGCTGTTGCCAGCACATCAATACGTTTATCAACTCCTTCATATCCAATAATCTGAGCACCAAGCAAACGATAAGTCTCTTTTTCAAAAACCACCTTCATGGTCATCACTTTTCCACCAGGATAGTAACCGGCATGACTCATAGGAGAAAGAATTACTGTATCTACATCTAATCCTGACTTTTTGGCATTGGTTTCATTGATACCTGTAGTGGCTGCTGTCATATCAAATACTTTGATAACGGAGCTTCCCTGACTGCCCAGGTAACGGCTGTCACCACCACAAATATTATCAGCGATGATCCTGCCCTGCTTGTTGGCTGGTCCGGCCAAAGAGATCAGCGCATCATCACCCGTAACATAATGTTTTACCTGAACTGCATCACATACTTCCCTTGATGCCAAGTTCCAGACCAGCTTCTTTTGCTAATGCTGTGTCTGGTGTAACTCCGATTGCCAGCACCACCATATCAGCCTGAAGGGATGGATTATCTTTTAATAGAACCTCTACTCCATTGTCCTTTTCTTTAAATCCTTCTACTGTATAGCCCAGTACCAGTTTTATCCCATGCTTTCTCATTTCATTATGGATCATGGATGCCATATCCGGGTCAAATGGGTTCATCAGCTGCTTAGGCCGCTGGACAATTGTAACATCCATGCCAAGCTCCCTAAAATTTTCTGCCAGTTCCAGACCAATAAAACCGCCACCTGCCAATACAGCCGATTTTGGATGATTCTTATTTATATATTCCTTTATCCGAAAAGTGTCTTCTACAGTACGAAGTGTAAAAAGTTTATCCATACCTACTCCGGGAAGTCTCGGCTGTGTTGGCTTTGCACCTGGAGAGAGGATCAGCTTATCATAGTTTTCTTCAAATATCTCACCATTCTCTAAATTTTTCACTGAAACCGTTTTTCGTTCCGGATGTATGGAGATAACTTCATGATGAATTTTCATGTTAATACGGAATCGTTTAAAAAAACTCTCTGGTGTCTGTAGTGTAAGTTCTTCCGGGTCTGTGATCACGTCTCCGATATAATATGGAAGCCCACAATTCGCATAGGATATGTATCCGGATCTTTCAAACACAGTAATTTCTGCATGTTCATCCAATCTTCGTATTCTTGCTGCAGCTGTAGCTCCTCCGGCTACACCGCCTACGATTATTACCTTCATCTTATTTTTCCACCTTTCCTGAATAAGCAGCAATGCCACCAATATTATTTACTTTAGAATATCCCATTCGTTGCAACATCCCAGTTGCTTGACGACTTCGGGCTCCGGAATAACAGTATACAAACAGCGGTATTTCTGTATTCTTCACTACCGAAACAACATTGTTAAGTTGTTGCAATGGCACATTTTTACTTTCTGGTATATGCCCTTCCTGATATTCCTGCGGCGTACGAACATCCAGCAGAACTGCACCAGCAGTCTTTTTATATTCCTCTATCCCTTGATTAATATTCGCCTGTTTTAAAAAATCAAAAAATCCCATTAACGCACCTCCTTAAAGCATCTCTAAGATTGCCTTCTTAGGTCTTGCCCCTGAAACTTTTGTTACAATCTTCCCATTCTTCATAACCACCAAAGTTGGAATACTCATAATACCAAATTTACTTGCCAGTTCTGGCTGCTCATCCACATTGATCTTTCCAACTTTGATATCAGGGAGTTCACTTGCTATCTCCTCTATGATAGGAGCCACCATACGACAAGGAGCACACCAAGGAGCCCAAAAGTCTAAAAGAACGGTTTTCTCGGAATCCATTATTTCATTCTGAAAATTATTTTTATTGATATTAATAGCAGACATTTTACAGTCCTCCTTGTTTTTTCTTTTGTGGCTTTATTATAATCTGAAATTCATTTGTTTTCTGTGATATCATCACATTATTATCATGATTAATTTTTAACTAATTTATTTTTTCATCTTATGATCTGATGGCAGTCTCACTTCTCCGGTCCTTTTCTTCATAATCGAGTTCTGTGTCTCCATCTGTGTTGGAATATAATCGCTTTCCTGCAGAAATGCACCTGCCGCCTCAGCATATGATTCATATCCAGCTGCTTTCATCCTCTTCAACATTTTTGCCAAAGCACTGTTCTTGTCTCTACTCACCTGACGTGTGCTGATGCCCAGTTCCTCTGCTGTTTCTTTAACCTGTTTTCCCATGATAAAATAATCGCTCACGATTTTCTTTTCTTTCTCTGTCAGATCGCTGAAGAGTTCTTTAAAGAAGATCTCAGTTGTAATATCCGATGCAATGTCACGTCCACTATCTGCGATAAAGTCTGTCGCACAACCGTTTTCTGATTCTAATCCACAAAATAATACTGTATTATTTCTCTGATGCTGCTGATCAAACATATAATGTTCCTTATTATAAAAAATATTAAGAACTTCCAGCTCTTCTGCTGTAATATTAGCGTATTTCACCTTCTGATATCTGTCGTAAAATGTGTATTTTCTTTCTTCCATGATTGTTTCTCCGATTTGTCGTTTTTGTTGATTTGATTTGTGACAAATCGAAAATCATGGATATCTGGCATAATGCCTGCCTCTTCCCTGCATCTTGATATGCTCTTCCTTTCCGGCATCTACCTGTTAAAAAGGAAGCTTTTTCAAATCTGCAACCTGTTTTTGGGTATAAAAAAAGGCCATGCCCTTCCGGGCACAGCCTGACGCCTTAAAATTTGAGAAAAGAAAAACCTCCGCAAACATTACGTCTGCGAAGGTCTATTTCTCTCAGCATATCAATTCTAACATGCACGTATTTTCATTGTAATACCATTCACATGCCAGTTTACTGTCAGTTCACTGCCACTTTACTTCCACTTTTCTTCCAGTTTATTTCCTCCATCTTATTCTGTATCTTTTCCGGACGTGTAAATGCCCAGAGCATTGTTGCATACAAACGGATTGCTTTCTTACGGTTTCGATAATAAGTAGTGCTTGGCATATCATCCAGCATCAGCATCACATCTTCATTGGTATTTCCTGCTTCAAAATATCTATATTTCAAAAGCCGATAATACAGCTGTCCATTTTTTGGATAATCCCTCAAAGCTATCAGGGAATCTCTCATGATTTCCAGCAAACAGAGATTCATATCATTATTCAGAAGCTTTTCCTGGATTCTGCGTTTCTCTGCAGTCGCATCGAAATCTACCAGATCATATAACATTTCCTTCAGATGCTTCCCTTCCTCTGCATACATTTCATAATCTATATCCACAAGGTTCTTCTCAATACGGAACATTACTTTAGTATACTGACTCAGCAATAATTCCGTATTCTTATAAGCATCCTCTGCCACTTCTTCCATATTGATAAACATATCCTGTATTCTCTGCATAATTGTCCTCCTTCCCGACCGCTTCCGCAGCCAGACCAATCATTGTATTGTTTGTTCCATTCACAGTCTGTCACTGTCCTAACATCTCTTCATGCAGATTCCGCAGAAATATCCGCTGTGGGATAGCTTCTATTTCTGGCTGATCGGCAACTGTATGATCTATTGAAAGCAATCGGTTCTCACGGGAAAGGATGTATCCCCGACTGCTGATGTTCTCATCGAATATCTATCTCTCCAAAGGGGGCCCTGATTCAGGGCTCCCTTTTAGGACGCCGTTATTTACGTTCCATAAACCATTTATAATTTTCTTCATAAGTCAGATGACAGATTTTTCCACCCACCTGACAGGTATAACGATATCCGGTTCCGCCAGCTTTTCGGCTGGCACAACGCTCCGGTTTTGAAACCTTATCAATCGCATACTTACGTCCATCTTCCCAGACAAACGCTGTAGGGATCAATTCTCCTTCCCGGCTGAATACTGCCAGGACATCTACATACACTTTAGCTGTCATTACAAAACACCTGCTCTCTCCTATCCATGAAAATATGCCTGTGGATGAACCGTATGTTCCTTAGCATTCAGCTGTGCCAGTATCTTATCCTGATACATAAATGCTCTCTGAATACTCTGATAGCCAAACCTTCCACGGATCTCATCTACCACCTGGTCCATCTTTTTGATTTTTTCTCTCTTCGTTTCATCCATAAATAAATCAAGCTGATACGGCATCTCTTCTGATACCAGATCACATCCTCGAACACCAAGACTACGAATTGGATGTTCCCAATTATAGTTTTTCTGGAATAACTCAAATGCAGTTCTGGCAATTTCTTCTGTAAGATTACTTGCCCTGTCCAACTTGCACTGTCTCGTGAAATGATACAATCCATTATCCCGAATCGAGATTTCTACTGTCCTGCATTGAAAACCATTTTCACGAAGCCTGGCTCCTACACTTTCTGAAAGAGCCATCAAAATAATCTTCACGTCCAATTCACTAACAAGATCTCTTGGCGTTGTTGTACTGTTCCCGATAGACTTGATCGGTACTTTATATCCTTCTACCAAAACTGGAGTTTCATCCCATCCATTTGCAAAGGTATGAAGTACCAATCCCATCTTTCCAAGATATGTTTCTAATATAGAAGGTTCTGCTCCTGCCAGATCTCCGATTGTACAAATGCCAAGTTTCTTCATCGTCCGTTCAGTGCTTCTTCCGACCATGAGTAAATCACCTACTGGAAGTTTCCATGCAATATCCTTGTAATTGTCTTTGGAAAACTCTGTAATGGCATCCGGCTTTTTATAATCAGAACCGAGCTTTGCAAATATCTTATTCCAGGAAACACCAATACTTACGGTAACCCCCAGTTCATATTTAATCCGACTGCTGATCTCTTTTGCAATCTTCATTCCGTCTCCCTTGATAGAAGTACTGGCGGTCACATCCAGCCAGCTTTCATCAATCCCAAATGGTTCTCTCTGATCTGTGTATTCACTGTAAATCTCCTGTGCCATTCTGGAAAACCTCAAATAAAGATCCATGCGAGGCGGTACAAAGATTATTTCTGGGCAAATCTGTCTTGCCTGCCACAATGCCATGCCTGTTTTTACTCCGGCTCGCTTCGCAATATAGTTTGCAGTCAGCACAATTCCATGTCTTGCTTCCGGATCACCACCGACTGCCATCGGCTTCCCGGCAAGTTCTGGATGATGCAGCATCTCAACACTTGCGTAAAAGCAATTCATATCTGAATGAAGAATTGTCCTGCTCATAACATTCACCTACCAGTCTTAAAAATCATAATAAAAGTTCTTTGCTTCATATTGACTTTGTGAAGTTTATAGATTATAATTTCTACTAACTTCACGAACATTTGTTTGTATTTTATACGTGATAATGAACTCTGTCAATAGTTTTTATAAAGTTGATGAAGTTACGATTTCAAAAACTTGGAAAGGATCCCACTATGAATTTTTCAGACAAGATTAAATATCAACGAGAACAAAATCATCTGACACAAAAAGAACTTGCAGAACTGGTCGGCGTATCCCAGCGTGCGATCGCAGCTTATGAAAGTTCCGGCACCATCGCACGAATCTCTACTATGAGAAAGCTCGCTCATGCATTGAATGTCTCTTACGATTATTTGAAACATGATGAGATCACAGATCCTTCTTACGGAATTGAAAAAATGGATTATATTGATGAAGTCAATGGACAGCTTGGTGAAAAAGGAGCCAGGGACATCAATGAGATTCTCGAAGCCAACCGTGCTCTTTTTGCTGGTGGCGAACTCGACGAAGAAGCAAAAGATGCTTTCTATCAGGCTGTAACCAAAGCATATCTTTCCTGTAAGATGGAAGCCAAAAAGACATTTGGACGGAAAAAGAAAAACACTGAAATGGAAAGTGATTCATAGGTGTCCGTATTTTCGTACAGCACTTTTGCTACTCTATACTTGCAGCAAACTATCTTATGAAATATCGAGGTGTTTTTATGAGTTCAAAATGTATAAGAGACACTGTTAATAAAGTAAAAGCAAAATATCAGGAAAGTGATCCGTACCGCCTTGCAGCCGCTATGCATATTATTGTTAAAAAGCTTCCGCTTGGAACTGATCCAAACTGTTGCAAAGGCTTCTGTATGCGGGAATGTCGAAAGACCTGCATCGTCATTAACTGCGACCTACCGGAAATCATACAGCAGATTATCCTGATCCACGAGATCGGTCACGCACTCCTTCATCAGAAACCCCTTCAGATCAAGTGTTTTCATGATTTTGAATTATTCGATGGAGTGTCACAATGTGAATATGAAGCGAATTGCTTTGCCGCTGATTATCTTCTGGAAGATGAAGATGTCCTGGAGATGCTTAACGCTGATATGTCCTTTTTCCAGGCTGCCGCAGAACTGAAAGTTCCACCGGAACTTCTTGATTTCAAATTCCGAATGATGAAACGAAGCGGCGTTCAGATTGTAGATTCTCCGATTACTTCCAACAGTGACTTTTTAAAAGATATCCCTACTTCGGGAATAATAGAAAATTACTAAATATGCTATTTTTGAAAAAGGAGATTTTTGAAAATGATCAACTTAAATAAACATAGAATAGACTTTGGAAAAGGGGATGTAGGCATTGGTGTCATCGGTAACACTACAGATTCCGCACAACTGGCATTTTATAATCAGAGTGCACGTCCCATCCATATACTCAAGAATCCAGATCAGAATCCTGGGTTCGAACCCATGGAATTTAAAGAAGAACCTTTTATCATGAGCTTCTCCAATCCTGAAAGCATTGATGCAGTTATTTCAATTTTACAACGTGCCAAATATATTAATTTCACTTCCAAAAACGAACCGCAAAAAACAGAATAGATGAATGATGTATCTTATAAAGAATGGCTGTCTTTTCTCCAATGAGCAGGCAGCCATTTCTCATGTAATTCTTTAATACAAGTCTCCCACATATCCATCTGCTTCCAGATGCATATAGCACTCGTCCACCTTCTCTGATTCCAGAATCCGCAAAACGTGTTCCATACCTGTAGCAAGTTCTTTTGTTTTTAACTCTTCCAGCGGAATCCAATAAACTCTTCCTTCCTCAGAACTCTTTAATTCTCCGGTAAACTTATCCGCTTTATACAAGGTAATAACATAGTGCACTCCGCTCTTATGCCAATGATATAATCCTCCAAGCTTCGGTGCTTCAACCGTAAGTCCTGTTTCTTCCCAGACTTCCCGAATCATAGATTTCTGAAAAATCTCATTTGCTTCTACGTGACCGCCTGGAAAAGTTGTACCGGTATAGCTATCATTTACTTTATCCAGAGCCAGTACATTCCCTTTATGATCCTGAATCATACACATATTCATAAAACAGACCTTCTCAATCTGACTCTCTTCTTTTTCATTCAGAGATTTTCTGACACGTTTGTTGATATCCGATCGTTTGGATTTATAATGCTTGAAGACCTCTCCATACGGAATCCAGATTTCTGCATCTTCAATTTTTTCATAAACAGAATCCACCACTTCTTCCAGATGTTTGTCACTCGGAAAAGTACATTTTTTCATATAATAATCTCTGGTTGCCTGAAACATCCATTCCGCAATCTTTTCTTTCTGCTTCATTTTTAACTGGGAATACTTCTTATTCGTTTGCAGTAATCTCCCATCTATCATCTTATGGTTTTTCCGTGACATCGGTTTGACCTCTTTTCTTCTTTTTCATTCAGATTTTACTATACCACAGAATCATGCTTGCGTCATACTTCTGAGCTTCGATGTCCTCTTTTTCTTCTCTCAGTACCTTATTTATAGAGGGTTCTTTTTTAAGACTCTCTTCCGGAGGCTGTGCCACCGGTAAATAGCAAGGACAGGAAGTGTATATACACTTCCGGAAAACCAGCAATTTAGGGAACCCTGCCCTAAATTAAAAACACAGAAGTCACTACTTCGAAGAACCAAAGAAAGGAGAATCTGCCTATGGCAAAGAGAAAAAGAAATATACAGATTTTGTTTTGTGTTTCCCCAGAAGAAAAAAAGCTTATTCGTAGAAAGATGATTGAATCAAAGACAAAAAATATGGGAGCTTATCTTCGTAAAATGGCAATCGACGGTTACATCGTCAACACCGATACCACTCCACTGAAGAAACAGTATGAGGAAATGCATAAGATCGGTGTGAATATTAATCAGATTGCCAAAAAAGTAAACAGCACCGGTGATCTGTATCCGGAAGAAAAGCAAGAATTAAAAGAGATGGTGAAAGAATTATGGCGTATCTTAAGATCTTCCCAATTAAAGTAACAGACAAGAAAGCTCTGGACTACATCACGAATCCAGATAAAACAGAAGAAAAACTGTTAGTTTCCAGTTTTGGCTGTTCCCCGGAAACTGCAGATCTTGAATTTTCTATGACATGAGAAATGGCAAAAAAGAATGGAATGGACAAAGGTGATAACCTGGCATTTCATCTGATCCAGTCATTTAAACCTGGAGAAGTTGATGCCGAAACTGCCCATCGCTTAGGGCAACAATTTGCAAACGAAGTACTGAAAGGAAAATATGAATATGTGATAAGCACCCATGTTGATAAAAATCATATCCATAACCACATCATCTTTAATGCAGCAAGTTTTGTTGATCATCACAAGTATGTTTCCAATAAGCGGAGCTACCATAAAATCTGCCGGATCAGTAATCGTATCTGCCATGAAAATGGACTTGCCACCAGTATGCCAACCGGAGAAAAAGGCAAAAGTTATAAGGAGAACATGGAATATCATCGTGGCACCAGCTGGAAAGCCAAGCTACGTGTTGCAGTTGATAAAGCAATCTGGACTTCCATCAACTATGAGGAATTTTTACAAAAAATGCAGTTAGCCGGATATGAAGTCCGACAGGGAAAACACCTGTCCTTCCGTGCACCGGAACAGAAAAACTTCACTTATATGAAATCTCTTGGAAGCTATTATTCAGAAGAAAATGTCCGCATCCGTTTGGCAAAAAACCGTAACAAAATAAAAGCTCCAAGGCATCTGTCCAGAGAAGCTCGCCTGTATATCAATATCTCCACTTATGTTACGACCGGCAATCGAGAAGGATTTGAACGATGGGCAAAACTAAATAACCTGAAAGAAGCGGCACGCACCTTCAACTATCTTTCCGAAAATAACCTGCTGAATTATGAAGATTTCCAACAGCATGTTTCTGATGTTGATGCTTCTGTTAAAGCGGCTGATCAAAGAATAACGCAAATCAACAGTGAGCTGAGCACACAGAAAATCATTCAAAAACACTGTGATTCTTACCGTCTCTGCCGAAAAGTGATTGAAGATTGCAAATCTGCTAAAAATCCAAAAGCATACCGAACCAAACATCAAGCAGAATACCAACTGCACGATTCACTAAAAAAAGAGCTTCAGGATCTCGGTGTTACCAAAATCCCAAGCTCTAATAAAATCCAGAATAGGATAGAAAATCTTGAATCTGAACAAGCTGCTACTGTCCGGGAAAAACAAGAATTGCAGAAAAAGCAGAAGACACTGAATATCATTAGACAGAATTTCACAGCACTACTTAATGCTCCGGAGATGCAAATTCCCATATCAGAAAAAGAGCTAACTCTCTAAAAAGAAGGGGGCTGTCGGGAAATAGATAGTTCTACACAGGGGCAGATGTGATCCATGCGGATCACATCTGCCCCTGAAATTTATCTTTTAAAAAGAAAAAGAT
>SFQZ01000094.1 GCA_004562915.1 bacterium | reverse complement strand
AAAAAAGGTTTTTGAACCGAATCGGTGTGATGATTGAAACACCAGGGTTTTATCCTAACCTTACAGCAACAGAGAATTTGGAAATCTTGGCAAGCCTGCGTGGAATAATAAAACGTAATGCCGTAGCAGAAAGTTTGGAGCGTGTCGGACTGCCATATAAAGATAAAAAATTGTTTTCAGAGTTTTCATTGGGAATGAAGCAAAGATTAGGAATTGCGGCCGCAAATATTCATGATCCGGAAATTCTTATACTTGACGAACCGATTAATGGCCTTGATCCTATAGGTGTTGCTGAAACTAGAAATTTCCTGAAGGAATTATCGCAAGACTACGGAAAAACAATTTTATTATCAAGCCATATTCTTTCAGAAATTGAGTTGCTGGCTGACAGTATCGGGATTTTACATGGTGGAGTGCTGCTGGAAGAATGCTCTTATAAAAAGCTCAAAGAAAAAAATGCACAATATATTTTACTGAAAGCGGAACCGATACAGAGAGTGGTAAACCTTATTGAGAATACCTTAAAAATGGGAAACTATCGAGTTACTGGAGAAAACACAATTCTGATTTATGATAAAGAGGTACAAACTCAAAATATAGTTAAAGTTTTGGCTAGAGAGGGGATTTTTGTGGAGACAATCGTTAAGAGAGAAGATTCCCTAGAAGATTATTTCAAGCATTTAACCGGAGGTGAGGGGATTGCTTAAAATATATTGGAATGAATTAAAAAAATTAAAGCGGAAAAAAATGACAATGACACTTTTTGCTATTGGTTTTTTACTGCCTGCTTTCAGTGTTTTATTATGTGTACATAGTAATTATCGTTTTCGGAATTTGGTGGGTATGAATGAACTGTTTGGAAGTTTTCTGATTGTTCCGTTTCTTTTTTCTGTGCAGTTTTTATCGCTATTTGAAATGGAAGAGCAGAATCATACACTAAAAAATATCTTGGTTATTGGAATTTCAAAGGAAAAAATCTTTTTGTCAAAGCTGTTGGCTTCGCTGACAATTGTTTTATTGTTTATAGTAGTCAACACGATCTATACAATGATAGGAGGGCTTCTCCTTAAAAATTATACTGCTGATTTCTTACTGATATTTGGGAAGTTGTTTATTACCTCAGCAGCGGCTGTTGGCGCAACATTACCTGTGACTGTGTTGATTATTCTTCTCCGCAAGAAAAATCTGATTGCAATGATTTCAGTGAATTGTTTTGTCCTTTTGGAGTTCCTATTTGTATGGCAATTATCAATGCTTAATTGCTTAGGTCTGCATTTGCCAATATTGATAGCGTATCGGATTACATATCCTATTAGTATTTTGGATTATACGGAAAATTTGCAGCTTGGATTAGACACGTTATATTATGCGGCTGACAAAGGAATTCTTATCTTAGGATTAACAATTATTATATCTTTAACAGCTAGTATGTGGATTTATAGGAGACAGGAAATATGAAAATGATGAAAATATTGATTCAAGCAGAGAGAAAAAAGCTAAGACGGCAACGAATGATATGGGTAGGTTATTTGAGTATTGTATTTTCTTTCATTGTTACGATAGCGCAGCAGATTCAGCTCAATAGTAGTTCGATAGTATGGAGAAATATGGTAGATATGTTCATATATAATAACGCTGTGCTGTTTTTACCATTTTCTGTATCCTTAATTGGTGGTTATATAATTGACCGAGAATATTCACAAGATACCTTGAAAAATCAATTGGTAATTCCCATATATTGGAGGGATATGATAAAAGCAAAAATGATTGTACTTTTCTTGCTGGTAATTCAAATGGGTGTTTTTGAAATGCTTATTTCTTTATTAATGGGAATAATTATAGGATTTGGTGGAATAGCACCAACAATAGTTTTTCAAAACATCTTTCATATTTTGGTTTCTAATGTGTGTATTACTATTGGAATACTGCCTATAATCTTATGGTTTGGAAGAACTGGCGGGAAATATGTCTGGGGAAGCATTTTAGCAATGCTTATAGGCGTTTCAGGAATATTTGTTATAAATGGCAGACTCGTCAATTGGCATCCAGTAACAGCCTCTTTATCATTTACAACAATGGCGTATAAAGCAGTAAATGTATTGACAACAGCAAAATCATGTATTGCAGTAGCGCTTTATGGCTTATTGAGTATAGTAGTTTACATCGAATTTTTCCAAAAAGAGAAAGTATTGTAGCTGGTAGCTTTTCTATAAGATATGCTATGAGCAATATATAAAGGCAAGAATCAAGGGTGGTATTGAATGTGTGAGAAAACACATAGGATTATAGGAATTGTTGGAAAACAAGAAAAAGTCCAAGAATATATTCACAGAATCGGAGTCCCCATAGATGCATTTGTGCTGTCTGCGGATGAACCTTTAGAACACAGGACTGTCATTGAATATCTGGAGAAATGGAGTAAAGAAATAGGAACGGCGCAATATGGCGCAAGTACGTTAATAGGTATGCTGGAATTTGGTGGCCTAGAGGAAAAAAGAGAGTGTAATGCAGATGAATTATCTGATGGTGAAAAGCAAAAATTGCTGTTGTTGAAAGCATTGATGTCTTGTAATCATTATTTTATCATTTGGAGATTGTTCCGGCAGTTGGAGAAAAAGAATATAGAAAAGATTACAGAAATGCTGATAGAGTTTTCTACTTTTTCCGATATTATCTTGGCGTGTGATGAGGACACAGGGTTTGAAATATGTGATAAGGTGATTTATTGTGAATAAGAGTTTATACGCAGTTATCTTTCAGATGAAACAGAAATATGAGTGTTGTTAACGAACCGTGGCATTATCGCTATGTGAGCAGAGAGGCGGCGTAGGAAATATATTCTCAAGGCATCTGTCTGGAGGAATATATTCAAGGTTTGGAGTAGCTTTTGTAGATTAAAAAAAGGCGGAGGTGATATTGGTTGGAACGATAGAAATTGTGATGAGGAAGATTGCTCCCTCCGGGAGCGTTTCTGAAACCGTCCTGGTTTCACTGCCGGGAGCAGAATCCCAGGAAGCCACCCATAGTTCCGACATCCTCACCTTCCCCAATCTGGAAATCCGCACCAACGAACAGACTGTCTACCACAATGGCATTCCCGTCCCTCTCGCCCACTATGAGTTCTTCACGTTACTCTACCTGGTGCAACACCCGTCCTGGGTTCTTTCCAAAGAGCAGATATACGAAGCGGTCTGGAAAGCGGACCCGGAGCATTGCGGGGCGGCGGTGGCGAATGTGGTGTATTCGCTCAGACGGAAGATCGGAGATGGGTACATAGAAACGGTGGTCGGGAGCGGATATCGGTTTGTGGGCGTGGGAGAATAAAAGCAGAGGCGGTCACTCCGTGTTGGAGTGGCTGGCCTCTGCCTCTTTCTTATCAGAAAGTTTAAAGAATATTAAGACCATCTATCTTGCTTATTTCGTTTTAACGAAATATAATAGTATCTATTGGGAGGGAGAAAAGATGGAGTTTATGACAACAAAAGAAGCAGCAGAAAAATGGAAACTGACTGAGCGAATGGTGCAATACCATTGTAAAGCAGGCCGGATTGACGGCGTAGTAAAACTGTCTGGCGTCTGGCTGATACCCAAAGACGCAAGCAGACCGGACGATGGGCGGGCAGGCCGGAAAGGAGCTACAACATGAATAGAATTTTATTGTTAGAGGATGATGTGAGTTTAATAGATGGACTCCAATATTCCTTAAAGAAAAATGGATTTGAAGTGGAAACGGTTCGTACTGTCCGTGAAGCATTTACAGCGTTGCAGGATATCGGAAAATATGATTTGCTGCTTTTAGATGTCACTTTACCGGATGGAACAGGATTTGAAGTATGCGAAAAGGTAAGAAAGCAGAATCATCAGATACCGATCATTTATCTGACGGCATCTGATGAGGAAGTCAGTGTGATCCGTGGGCTTGACTGCGGGGGCGATGACTATATAACAAAACCTTTTAAATTGGGAGAGCTATGTTCGCGCATCCGGGCATTGCTCCGCAGGGCGGGAATATCGAATGAGGCTAATCCCACGACGATTGAATGCGGAGATATTACCATTGACCTTTTCGGAAGTCGGGCAATGCTGGCGGGAAAGGTATTGGATTTGACAGGTGCAGAATATCGGCTCCTCTGCCTGCTGGTAAGGAATGCGAATCGGATTGTGACACGGGACATGATCTTAAATGAACTGTGGGACAATATCGGAGACTATGTTGACAACAACACGCTTTCTGTATATGTACGCAGGCTCCGTGAGAAGGTAGAAAAGAATCCATCCCATCCAGAACATCTGGTAACTGTTCGGGGATTTGGTTATCAGTGGAAGGAGATGAATGAATGAGTTTCTATCAAGACAAGCAGATTAAATATTATTGGTTTTTCCTGATCTTTTTTGCCTTCTTGGTTTTGGGAACAGGATTACTATTTGGTGCGGCCCAGGCTAATGCCGCGAAAGAGATGTTGATTTCTCATGACCAGGCAGTTGTATCTTCTCTTTTAGAGCAGGGTGTTTCCAGAGATGTTATTGCTACAGCGATTACCAATACAGAAACCAGTGAAACAGGAAATGAATTGTTAGCGGCGGCTGGTATAGATGGCAGGACTGCAAACAGTATGCTGCCCTTTGTTTCCCGGTTTCAGCGGGCTACATTTTATGAACTTATTCTCATTTCTGTATTTCTCATTTTCCTGCTTTTGACTGGGACATTCGTTTTCTTCTGGCGAAGGAAACAGTTATATCTGCAGGCGGGTAAAGTACTGACCAACTATATTAACGGTGATTACTCCTGTCATTTGTTGGAAAACAGCGAAGGAGCAATCTTTCAAATATTTGCCTCAGTTGAGCAGCTTGCTACGATGCTGCAATCAAAAAGTGAAGCAGAGCATGAGACAAAAGAGTTTTTGAAAAATACAATCTCTGATATATCCCATCAATTAAAAACTCCCCTTGCGGCGCTTCATATGTATCAGGAAATTATCGAGGGCGAACCGGATAATCTGGAAACCGTAAAAGAGTTTTCTGCAAAAATGGGAGTGGCATTAAAGCGCATGGAGCAGTTAATCCAGGCCATGCTGAAAATCACACGGTTAGACACAGGGAATATTGTTTTTGAGAAAAGCAGCTATTCCGTGACGGAATTGATTTCACAGTCTATCAATGAATTGACCACAAGAGCAGACAATGAAGGAAAGAAAATTTTAATTGAGGGAGATCCGGCGCAGAGAGTCGTTTGTGATATGGAATGGACGAGTGAAGCGATTGGAAACATTGTAAAAAATGCTTTGGACCATACAAAACGGGGCGGGGTGATTCGTATTGCATGGGAATATACACCACTCATGCTCCGTATTTTTATTACCGATGATGGGAATGGGATAGCTCCGGAAGATATACACCATATTTTCAAGCGTTTTTACCGCAGCAAGCATTCTCTTGATACACAGGGAATCGGGCTGGGGCTGCCTCTTGCGAAATCGATTATAGAAGGACAAGGCGGGATTGTTTCCGTGAAAAGCGAACAAAACATGGGTACGACTTTTACGCTCTCCTTTCTTACAGAATCGTAAGGTCAAATTCACCTGATTGTAAGCTGTCCCTGCTATTCTTTAAGGAAAGGAGGCATTGACACAATGGAAATTTTGAAAGTATCAGATTTAAGCAAAACTTATGGGAAGGGCGAGGCGGCAGTAGATGCCTTAAAGAAAGTATCCTTCTCACTGGAAAAGGGCGAGTTTGCCGCTGTGGTTGGAGAATCCGGTTCTGGTAAAAGCACCCTGTTGAACTGTATTGGTGCTTTGGATGTTCCGACTTCCGGGAACATTTGGGTAGATGGACAGGACCTGTTTTCCATGAAGGAGGAGCAGCGCACAATTTTCCGAAGGCGCAACATTGGTTTTATATTCCAGTCTTTTCAGCTTGTTTCTGAACTGAACGTGGAGCAGAATATTATGTTCCCTTTGCTTTTGGATTACCGCAAACCTGATTCGGCAGCGATTGAAGAAATTTTAGATTTGCTTGGGTTGAAGGGGCGGCGTCATCATCTGCCTAGCCAGTTATCCGGCGGTCAACAGCAGCGTGTTGCGATTGGCCGGGCTTTAATCACAAAACCCAAACTTATCTTAGCTGATGAGCCGACTGGAAACCTCGACAGCAAAAACAGCCAGGACGTTATAGACCTGCTGACACAGGCGTCCAGGCACTATCGGCAAACGATTTTGATGATTACACACAATAAGAATTTGACGGCATCGGTAGACCGGGTATTCCAGGTATCGGATGGCGTATTGACAGATTTGGGAGGGGAAAAGAATGAAAAGTTATCTTGATCTTGTCCCTATATCCGCGAAAGTTCATAAGAAACAAAACAGGATGTCAGTTTTCTGCATTATTTTAGCGGTGTTTTTGGTAACTACGATCTTTGGCATGGCAGATATGTTCATCCGGAGCCAGATTATCGCTACGCAGGCAGAGACGGGAAACTGGCATATTGCAGTCCAGGATATCAGTGATGAAGATGCAGCAGTTATGGCTGCGCGTCCGGATGTTTCTGCACTTTCCTCTTATGGCGTATTCAATTATCGGGGGAACGAGGGGTATGCTTTGGACGGAATTTCCGCAGTTATTTGTGGAAGCGATGAAGAACTGTTTGCTAATATCTTTCCCGATATGGTCACAGAAGGAACATTCCCTTTGCAAAACGATGAAGCGATGGTAACGGAAAATGCTAGGGACATGATGGGATTAAATATCGGGGATCAAATTACGATTGATACTTCCGATGGAGCAGAATACATTTTTACTGTATCAGCGTTTGTGACGAATACTTCGCATTTGATGAGCAGCGACTTTTATGGAGTGTTTTTGAATACTGAGTCATTCCGGTCTATTTACCCTGGCGTGGTCGATGGAAAACCGACAGACTATAACACAGTGTTCTATGTTCAGTTCGCAAATACGAGGGATGTTTCGGGCAAGATTGCAGATTTGAAATCACAATTTCATTTATCTGACGAGCAGGTTTCCGAAAACACAAAGCTGCTTTGCCTGTTGGGGCAGAGCGTAGATTCTTTTATGATGCAGGTCTATACGGCCGCCGCAGTTTTGTTTGTATTGGTCCTGATTGCAGGCATTCTGATGATTGCAAGCAGCTTAAACAGTAATGTCGCACAAAGGACAGAGTTTTTTGGATTGATGCGCTGTGTTGGGGCAACACCAAAACAGGTAATGCGAATCGTGCGGAAAGAGGCTCTGAGCTGGTGCCGATTTGCAATACCTGTCGGTGTTTTGACAGGAGTGGTTTTGATTTGGATTTTATGCTTTATCCTGCGGCTCCTTAGTCCTGAATACTTTGGAGCGATGCCCGCATTCAGCATTAGCATACCAAGCATGATTGCAGGCGTTGTGGTAGGTGTACTGACGGTTCTATTGGCTGCCCGCTCCCCTGCGAGAAAAGCATCGAAGGTTTCTCCTCTAACGGCCGTTTCAGGAAATGCAAATGATATGCAGCCAGTAAGGAAGGCAGCGAATACGAAGTTGTTTAAGGTGGACACATCGCTCGGCATACACCACGCAAAATCAAGCCGCAAAAATTTTGTTTTGATGGTAGGTTCTTTTGCCCTGAGCATTATCCTTTTTCTTGCCTTTTCCGTAACGATTACATTTATGAACCACACTTTGACACCGTTGTATCCCTGGGCACCGGATATATCCATTGTTAGCCCGGATAACACCTGCTCCGTTGACAGAGCTTACATGGATGCGCTTAAAAATAACCCGGCTGTTGAGTCTGTTTACGGACGGATGTTCGCATATGATGTACCAGTTACAGTGAATGATTCGGATAAAAAGGTTAATTTAATCTCATATGAGCAGAAACAATTTGAATGGGCCAGTGATTATTTACAGCAGGGTTCTTTGGAAACCGTGCAAAATGAAATCAATACCGGACTGATCGTATATGAAGCACAGAACACCATAGAAGTTGGCGATACGGTAATAATGAGCATTGGCGGCCAGACGGCGGAAATAAAAATAGTGGGTATGCTTTCGGCAAGCCCATTTAACAATGCCACAGATGTTGGAACGATTATTTGCTCCGAAGATACGTTCCGGCAAATAACCGGGCAATCGGATTATACAATTATCGATATGCAGCTTTCGGATCGTTCTACGGATTCTGATGTGAATGCCATACACCAGAATTTTGGAAAGGGATATACCTTTGTTGACAAGCGGATAGACAACAGCAGCACTTTGGGGATATATTACTGTGTTTGGCTGTTCCTTTATGGTTTCCTGGTACTAATCGCTCTGATCACAATATTCAATGTGATAAACAGTATAGCAATGAGTGTCGCAGCGAGGACAAAACAATATGGTGCTTTCCGGGCCATTGGATTGAGCGACCGACAGCTTTCTAAAATGGTTGTTGCAGAGGCGGCTACCTATGCGGTTGTTGGCAGCATTGCCGGAACTGTGTTAGGACTAATATGTAACAAAATCCTGTTTGGATTGCTGATCAGTTATAAGTGGGGAGAGTCGTGGCGGCTCCCGTTGGTAGAATTGGGAATCATTGTCTTGATTGTTATAGTCTCTGTAGTCTTGGCGGTTCACGGACCAATAAAGAAAATTCATAACACTTCCATTGTGGATACGATCAGCGCCCAATAGCAAACGTTAATTTATGGCGGACAGTTCAGAAATGAATTGTCTGCCTTTTCTTTTTTTGCGACCTTACAATTTCGTAAGAGGAAATTCACCTGATTGTAAGCAAGAATCTGTACAATACAGAAAAAGAACTGCTGTGAAAGATGAGGTGTGACCAAGATGAAAAAGATATTGATTGTAGAAGATGATACTACACTGCTGAAACTTCTGGCCGATGTGTTGAGTAAACAGTTTCAGATATATGAGGCTTGCAAGGTAAAAGAAGCACTGCACAATCTGGAAGAAAACACTGTTGATTTAATCTGTTCGGATTATAATTTGCCGGATGGCACTGGATTGGAGCTGCTGGAACAACTTTGCAGGAACGGAAAGCGCATTCCGTTCCTGCTGATGTCCGGGATTGAAAATCCGTTTGTAGTTAATTGCGTAAAGTTCTACGGCGGAGAATTCTGTAGCAAAACTGATCCGGATTTGCTTTCAACTATTAAGCGTCTGGCAAATACATAATTGTCACATTCTGTCGAACGATTTTCAAAATATTAGACCGTTCATAACTCATCCAGAACTTATCCAGAAGTCGATGGTTTATAATGGCAGAAAACGAGAGAAACCAGCAGAAACAAGGAACTCTTGTCCTGCTGGCTTAACCAAGCGTATTTTGTCACAGACTCACTTTATTG
>SFQZ01000093.1 GCA_004562915.1 bacterium | reverse complement strand
CCATCTTTTTCTTTTTAAAAGATAAATTTCAGGGGCAGATGTGATCCGCATGGATCACATCTGCCCCTGTGTAGAACTATCTATTTCCCGACAGCCCCCATTTACTTCATCACCAACATGAACAAAAAAAATTCTTCCAAACCACGAATCACACTGATTATCTCACACCAGCCACTACCACCTTTATTTCTACACAAACTCAATAGAATATGATGCCAGGGTCAAAAGCTTTTGACCCCAACATCAAGAATAAATTTTAATAGAAATGCTGATTTCCGATCTGCTGTCCTTTTCCTGTTCCACTGTTAAAATAGAGAGCTCCTCCGATCGGATTGGATCCATTCAATGCATCCTGTGCTGCCTGATAGCAATCACTTCTTGCTCCTCTGGCAAGTACGGATGACAATTTTCCACTGGCTACAGGAGAAAACTGACCACTCTGATAAACTACATCTGAGATACTGTTTGGGAACTGACCGCTCCGAACACGATTCATAATAACCGCACCCACAGCCACTTTACCGGTATGACTCTCCCCACCGGCTTCACACTCGATGATTGCTGCCAACAGATCCAGTTCTCCTGATCCAGCCGCTACAGTTCCAGATACTGCCTGTTGAACCTGATACTCTTCCACAGAAATGGCTGTAGCTTCTTCTATTTTAATATACTCCACATTCATGTACGCCGGACTGTTGTCTCCATTGTCAATCTGATACCAGTCTCCCTCCTGGCCCAGAATTTTTACCGTACTTCCCTTTGTTTTGGATCCAATCTGCTTTCCATCCAGCGATGGAGTATTCCGGATTCTCAGGGAACTGGCTGTAACAACGCCCTGGTTTCCATATGTCCCTTCATAGAGGTTTTTTGCCTCATCAGCAAATGCAAGCAATTCCGTTTTTACATACCCTTCTACTTCTCCAGACTCAACTTTTGTCCATTCTCCCTGCTGTTCTATCACATCAGCCGCTGCCCCCTTCGGCAGTACTCCTGCTTTGTCAGCTTTCTCAGATGCTTCTGCTCTTACATTTGCATATGTTTTAACGTCTGCTGCTGCTTTATTCTCCCAATCAGCAGCCTCCAGAACGGAAGCAGTGGAATTATCATTTGTAATCTCCGTGGTCGTACCATCTGCATACACCAGAGTCCCTGCACCTGCGCTCATCACAAGTACACTCCCCAGGATTCCTGCCGCCTTCCAACTTCTATTTGCCATGATGACCTCCTAATGTTTTCGTTCTTTTTACGTTTTGTTACATAATTATTAAATCATGTTACGGATAGATTGTAGCAGAATTACTTTTTCCTGTCAACACAAACTTCTCCCCATATTTCTCCCTGTGATGACAGCAGGCTTTCCTCCATATGGTATCCGCAAAGCCACATATTGTTTTTGTCATGCCAATTCAGCAGGAATTTTTTTAAATTTTTCTTACAATTTCTTACGAAATCGAAGAAAAAAGAAGTGCTATACCTGTTTTTCTTTCAGATATAACACTTCTTTTTTTCATCATTCTTAGATTTTATGATACTTACGGATTTCTTCGCATTTCACGTTCCTGGCATCCTATTACAATGCCGGTACGTCCGTCCTTCGTGAATCCAGTATCTGGCTTGCATCAAACAAATCACTGGTCCGGTTTGCCTCCCCGTGAACATCATTCCACAACCGGTAACCATCCAGATTTCTTCTGCCCTGCCTTACATAATTATCCCGTATCTGTAAGAAATATCGCGCAGAATCCACATTACAGTAGAAATTAAATCCCTGACTTTTCAGATAACCGAATTTTTCATTGTCCGCACTGTAATCATGCCAATCCGACAGATCCTGTCCATGTGCGAATATAATTGTATCGGTATCCCCTACAAGCGGTGCAACATAGCTTTTCCATTTTTCTGTATCTGTCTGTATTCTTTCCAGACTGGCATCTCCGATACGTATGTGTCCCCAGGTATGGCTGGCAAATTCCCAGCCGTCTGCTTTGATGGCATCCGCCACTGTTTTTGCCTGAGCACATTCATTATCCCAGTCAAACTCCGGATGTGCAGTCAACCATGCCTGCTGATCAGCAGTAAGATTTTCTCCTGTTTTATACGCAATATCTGTTCGATATCCCAAAATTCCGTTATAGCCGGTAAGCGCAATCATCCCCTTTGCGCCTTTATAAGAGGCATCCGGATGTTCTGCGATAAACTGATCAAGAAGCGGTACACAGTCGTATGCACCTGTGACTGTCGTTCCATCTGCCTGCACATACTCACAGACTGGTTTCCCATTTTCATCCAGTACTATTTTAGAAGCGATTCCCCTCCCGTCATAACTATGATAATAACTCAGATCATCCAAAGATAGCACAAAGGCTTTCTTTCCGACTGGAAGTTTCAAATCAGGATTCGCTGTAAAGTGTACATTTCCACTTTCATCTGTTGTCTGAACCACCAAATCTCTCAGACGCACCAACACATATCCATTGTCATACATCGCCTGTGTAATCTTATTGAATTCGTCTACTGTGGTCATCCACTGTTTGAAACCGGCGGAAAGGCTGTCATCCCCGGCAAATCCACGATCCGGATCCACTACAAGAGAATGATAAAAAATATGAGTCACTTCATTCATATTGACCGGAACACAGCTGTCTCTGGTTGTCTGATATTCAGTTATTTTTGCAGAAATCTCCGGGTCCTCCGCAGCTCCTGTCAAAGAATTCAGTTTTTCGATGGCTGCGTCATAATCATATGTGGCCGCAAGATAAGCAGCTTCTTCCATTACCGCAGCTTTATCTGCTGTCTCCGGCTGAACGGATGTATCTTCTGTCGCTTCCGGTGTCAGCTCTATCTCCGGTTCCGGAGAAGGTGTCACGTTTTCCTGCGTAACAGGTTCCTGTTCCTGCTGCTCCGGCTTTATGGTACGCACCAAAAAGAATATGCAAACTCCTAAGATCGCCAGAAGTACAAGCAGTATCACCATTTTAATAATCAGTGATTTTTTCTTTTTCCGACGTCGAATCTCTTTCTTACCGAGAACCTCTTTTTCTTTTTTCTTTCCCATTCATTATACCCCTTTCTCTGCTTTATTCTCCGTACCTGAGGAAGTTCTGCGCTGTCTGGCTGCCTCATACATAAGAATGGCTGATGCCACACCGGCATTCAGAGATTCCAGCTTACCCTTCATCGGAATCCTGATCCAGTAATCTGCCTTCTTCGACAACTCTTCCGTAAGTCCGTTTCCCTCATTTCCTATGAGAAATGCTGTTCCTTTCCGGTAATTCTCCTGATCGTAATCTTTTTCTCCTTTTAAATGTGCTGCATAAGTTGACACTTCATTTTTTCTAAACCATTCCCATATCTCCTCTACAGAATCTACACAGATAAAGGGAACCCTGTATATAGAACCCATCGTAGAACGGATCGTTTTGGGATTGTAAATATCCACACAGTTTTTTGTCATAATGATTCCTGTCACACCGGCTCCTTCGGCTGTGCGGAAAATTGTCCCTACATTGCCGGGATCCTGCAGATCTTCCAGTAGTAAATACAAAGGTGGCTCTCTCAAACCATTCATTTCTTCCAGGCGATAGTGATATTGCCTGACAAGCGTCAAAATTCCCTGAGGGGTAAGCGTATCACTCATCTGAGAAAATACCGATTCTTTCACTATCTCATAGTCTATTCCATCCAACAGCTTCCTATGCCTTTCATCTGAGACAAAGTTCTCCGATACATACGTTTTTACAAGCCGTTCACGAGGAGCTTCACGAAACATTTTCACACCCTCCACCAAAAACACATCCTGTTTTTTGCGTTCTCTGGACTTGCGGCTAAGCTGTATAATCTGCTTCACTTGTGCATTATTTGTACTTGTTATCATAATATCCCCTGTTAATCTGAACTAAGGTTACGAAAAGACAGCGGCACACCGTGCAATCCGGCACACCGCTGTCTTTTATCCCATGCCTTTCCGGGCGAAATGTCACTTTTTATAGTTAGCAGACAGAGATTTTGCAACTTCATACTGATACTCCGGAATATCTTTATGCATAGCCAGAGCTTCATTGATATCAAAGTCCACATATTCTCCATTCTTATATCCTACAACACGTTTGGTCTTTCCTTCCAGCAAAAGATCCACCGCATAAGCACCCATAATGGAAGCATATACACGGTCTTTACAGGTGGGGCTTCCGCCTCGCTGCATGTGACCCAGAATCGTAGCACGGGTCTCAATACCGGTAGCAGCCTCAATACGTTTTGCCATGCTGCTGGAATGTCCGATACCCTCAGCGTTGATAACGATATGATGCTTTTTGCCGCGTTTTCTGTTCTCAATAATATTGTTGATGATTTTCTGTTCATCATAATCATATTTTTCCGGAAGAAGAATATCCTCGGCACCGTTGGCAATACCGCACCACAATGCAATATATCCGGCATTTCTTCCCATAACCTCAATAATACTGCAACGCTCATGAGAAGTAGAAGTATCGCGAACCTTATCAATTGCTTCCATCGCCGTATTGACCGCCGTATCGAAACCGATGGTATACTCTGTACAGGCAATATCCAGGTCGATGGTTCCCGGAACACCTACGGTATTGATTCCCAGATTTGCCAGCTTCTGAGCACCTGCAAAAGAACCGTCTCCTCCGATAACAACCAAGCCGTCAATCCCGTGCTTTCTGCAGATCTCTGCCGCACGCTGCTGTCCTTCTTCCGTTCTCATCTCAGCACAGCGGGCTGTATACAAAATCGTACCACCACGTCCGATAGTGTCGGACACATCTCTCGCGCTCATGTCGATGATCTCTTCATTCAGGAGTCCGTCATATCCCTTCAGGATACCTTTCATCTTAACTCCTTTAATCAATCCACGACGAACAACCGCACGAATCGCTGCATTCATTCCAGGTGCATCTCCACCACTTGTCAATACACCGATGGTCTTGATTTCATTAGCCATAACTCTACCTCCACTAATCTCATTTATCTAAAATATGATTTTTCAAACAATCATTGTACTTATTTTAATGCATACGGCTCTGTTTTTCAATACTCTTTTCCACAACTTTCACGTTTTCAGAACCATATTCCTTAGTCAAAATATCCAAGAGACCGTCATCAATCTGCACATTTCGCGCTGCCGGAAGGCGTTTCATCATCCTTTCCTTCCTCAGATATACGATCACCTGATCGCTGCCGTCCGATTGACTGAGAAGCTGATATAGATGGTGTACTCTCTTTTCATATTCTTCTTTTCCCGAAAACTGGATCCAGAGTTCCCGGGGAATATCGTCAAAAGCTGATATTTTTTCACAGATCAGCTTGCTGGGCTTATCATCTTCCGCAGACACCCGTCCCTGAATAAATACTTTGGAGTCTTCCTCCATCATATGGACATTATTCTCATAATCTCTGGGGAACACAACGATTTCCACGGTTCCCACCAGATCTTCAAGGGTAAGAAATGCCATGACTTTGTTATTTCGAGTATATTTGATTGTCTTTTCGGTTATCATACCTCCCACAATCTGCTTGGATCCATCCGGCACTTTGGGCTGTCCGGTTTCTTCATCCGGATAAAAATCAGAAGTGACTGCGGATATATTTTTTCTCCAGCTCTGCTCATATTCTTCCAAAGGATGCCCGCTGATATACACGCCCAGAACTTCTTTTTCAAAAGCAAGTTTTGTTTCTTTTGTATATTCTCCCACATCCGGAAGTTTGATATCAAAACTTTTTCTTTCTTCCTCACCCATAATGTCAAAGAGGCTCATCTGCCCTGTCATGGATGTTTTTTTCTCCTGATTTACCATATCCAGAATCTGTACGTAGATCATCATGAACTGCTTTCTTGTACCGCCCAGCCCGTCAAAAGCTCCTGCCTTGATGAAATTTTCTATGGTTCGTTTGTTCACTTCTTTTCCACTCAGTCTCTGGCAGAAATCCTTCAGCGAGGTAAATTCACCTCCCCGGTTCCTCTCCTCCACGATTACATCCATCACAGGCTTTCCGATCCCTTTCACTGCAGACAGACCATAGCGGATTCCTTCAGGTTCTACAGAAAAGTTTCCCACGCTGCGGTTAATATCCGGAGGCAGTATCCTGATGCCCATTTGTCGGCAGTTCAGAATATATTCTGACACCTTGGATGGATTTTCTATGCAGGACGTCATAAGCGCCGCCATGAACTCCACAGGATAATAATATTTAAGCCATGCGGTCTGATAAGAAACCACAGCATAAGCCGCCGCATGCGACTTATTGAACGCATATTTGGCAAAATCCGTCATATCATCATATATTTTATTTGCCACTTTTTCATCAATTCCATTGGCAATACAGCCGGGAACCCCTTCTTCCGGATTGCCATATACAAAATTCTGACGCTCCTTTTCCATAACTGCCGCTTTCTTTTTCGCCATGGCACGTCGTACAAGATCGCTTCGCCCCAATGTATAACCTGCAAGGTCACGAACGATCTGCATTACCTGCTCCTGATATACAATACAGCCGTACGTGGGTTCCAGAATCGGTTCCAGCTGCGGACAGTCATAGGTGATCTGATCCGGATGATTTTTCCCTTTTATATACTGAGGGATAAAATCCATGGGACCGGGACGATAAAGCGAAATCCCGGCGATGATATCCTCAAGGCTCTGGGGTTTCAACTCCTTCATGAAATTTTTCATTCCTGTACTTTCCAGCTGGAACACGCCCTCGCATTTTCCGCTTCCTATCATGGCGAGAACTGAAGGATCATTATAATCGATCTTCTCCATATCCAGCTCTTTTCCGGTACTTTTCTGTGCCAGTTTCACAGCGTTCTGAATCACCGTAAGAGTTCGAAGCCCCAGAAAATCCATCTTTAAAAGTCCCAGTTCTTCCAGTGTCGTCATCGTAAACTGGGTAGTGATCGATCCGTCAGATGCCCGGGAAAGAGGCACGTATTCATCTACGGCTTTCTGACTGATAACGACTCCTGCCGCATGCATGGAGGTATGGCGGGGCAATCCTTCCAGTCTTCTTGACATATCGATCAGATACTTGATCTGTGGGTCTTCCTCATACTGTTTTTTCAGTTCCGGATTCATATTAAGCGCTTTATCAATGGTAATATTCAGTTCATTGGGAATCATCTTGGCAATGGTATCCACCTGGGCATACGGCATATCCAGCACACGTCCCACATCACGGATTACACCCCGGGCGGCCAGCGTACCAAAGGTTACGATCTGCACCACCCGATCCTTCCCATATTTTCTCACCACATAATCGATCACTTCCTGCCGCCGTTCAAAACAGAAGTCCACATCTATATCCGGCATGGATACCCTCTCCGGATTGAGGAAACGCTCAAACAGGAGCTGATATCGGATCGGATCCAACTGTGTGATATCAAGCGTATAGGAAACCAGGCTTCCTGCTGCCGATCCACGTCCCGGACCAACTATAATATCATGATCCCGGGCATATTTGATAAAATCCCACACGATCAGGAAATAGTCCACATATCCCATGGTCTGAATGGTATCCAGCTCATATTTCAGCCGCTCTCTTAATTCTTCCGTCACCGGATGATACTTTTTTTCCAGCCCTTCATAGCAAAGTTTATTCAGATACTCCCACGAAGTGTAACCTTCCGGTACATCATATCTTGGGAGTTTTGTTACTCCGAATTCTATGTCCACATGGCAGCGATCTGCGATTTTCTTTGTATTTTCCAGAGCTTCCGGTATATAGGGAAATAACTTCAGCATCTCCTCCGGTGATTTCACATAATACTGACCACCTTCATACCGCATACGGTCTTCATCCAGTACCTTTTTCTGTGTCTGGATACAAAGAAGAATATCATGAGATGTGGCATCCTCCGCATATGTGTAATGTACATCATTGGTGCACACCAGTTCAATTCCGGTTTCTCTGCTCATCCGCATCAGCTGCTGATTGACCATCTGCTGCTCCGGGATTCCGTGGTCCTGAAGTTCCAGGAAAAAATTACCTTTACCAAATATATTTTCATATCGAAGAGCAGCCTTTTTCCCTTCTTCATAAAACCCTCTTGCAAGATTACGGGCCACCTCTCCTGCAAGACAGGCACTGAGAGCAATGATACCCTTATGATACTTCTCCAACACTTCCATATCCACACGAGGCTTATAATAATAACCCTCCACAAATCCGGCAGATACGATTTTCATCAGATTGCTGTAGCCCTGATTATTTTCCGCAAGAAGTACCAGATGATGATATCTGTCATCCCCATGCTGCTGTTCTTTATCAAAACGGGAACCGGGAGCCACATATACTTCACATCCCATGATCGGATTAATTCCTGCCTCCCTGGCTGCTTTATAAAAATCAATACATCCAAACATCACGCCGTGATCTGTGATCGCCGCGCTGCTCATACCCAGTTCTTTTACCCGGGCAACATATTCTTTTATTTTATTGGAACCGTCCAGAAGACTATATTCTGTATGCACGTGTAAATGTGTAAAATTCATCGTTTCACTTCCTCTCTGCCGATTTTCTTAATTATAATTTCAAAAGGCTGCCGCATTGCGGCAGCCTCATCATCTCTCTACTTTTCTTGCCAGGACATTCAGCCACATCTTGTCTGTCTTGCCCGGCCGTACATCCTGTGTAGTCCAGATATCTATCAATTCCAGTTCTGAAAACTTCTCCATTAATCCATACAGTTCTTTTCTCGTATAATCCCGGAAGTAGCGGCCATTATATATTCCGTCCCTGTCTCCCTTATGTACCGAAAAATAGAGAATACCATCCATTTTCAGTGCCTGTACCAGTTTCCCGAGTATTTCTTCCATCTCATCTTCTGTCAGATGGACCAGAGAAGCACATGCCCAAATACCATCAAAGACATCATCAAAATCCATCTCCTCAAATGTCATCTGAAGTACTTCTTCATCCGTATTCACTTCAGCAAGCTTGCACATCTCCTCAGAACCATCCATAGGAGTTACATAAAATCCTTTTTCTCCCAGCGCAATGGTATCTCTTCCGGAACCGCAGCCCAGATCCAGCACCTCAGCATTCTCCGGAAGAAGCTCTACAAACGGTTTCATAACCTCTTCCATACTGACATCAACTGTTTCTTCATAATAAGGCACCGCATACCGGTTATAATAGTCTATCGAGTCCAACGAAAATCCTCCTTTATTTACTCACGCCAACTGCAGCCTTCCGAAGCCGCAAAAAATATCAACCATAGTATATCAATATTACTGCGAAAAATCAAGAGATTCTGTTCCTATCGTCATTACAAATATAAGCCATTTATGATAATGTCTCAGTATACCACATATGAAAATGTCCCAGATGTGGTAAAATATCCTCCGTGCGACTTATAACGAACAGGAGGAAA
>SFQZ01000092.1 GCA_004562915.1 bacterium | reverse complement strand
CAGATAGAGTGCCGGATCCATTGCATCCGTTCCATCCTTTGCAAAAATCACCTTTACTCCCATCTCGAGCATATTATCAAAAGAAATAATATCTTTTCCAATGATTCCCACCATCTCTTCTCCTTCGATGCTCAAGATAAACTGATCATCTTCGACAGACCATTTTCCATTTCCGGTAGTGTCTCCGACTGAAACGGATACTTTTCCTCCATTTTTCACTTCAAATTCAAAATCACCACCGAAAGTTTCATCTACACTGACGGATATTCCCATCATTTGAGCGGAGACCGCTACCCATTTTCCTTCATATGGATTCTTCTCTCCTGCTTTTCCGGAGCCTCCACACCCGGTCAGTGCTACCATACTGATGATAAACACTAATCCTAATAACAAATTTAATTTTTTTCTCACAAGCCTCTTCCCTTTCAACTATTTCTTATCTGCAAAAAACGGAGTCAGCAATTCTGCCACCTTGCTGATTGGCATTGTCTGTAAGATCACCTTTCCCGGTCCTTTAACAACAGTATTAAAAATGCCCTCTCCTCCGATCAGCATATTTTTTACTCCTTTTACGGTTGCAATATCCATCGTACAGGTTTCTTCCATTGCCGCTAAGTACCCGGTACTGATCAACATTTCCTGTCCGGCACTCAGATCATATTCCACTGCATGTCCATCAATTTCTACAAATGCAGTTCCATTTCCGCTCAATCTCTGCATAATGAAACCTTCTCCGCCAAATATGCCTTTTCCTAATTTTTTCTGGAAATGCATAGACAGTTCCACGCCTTCTTCTGAAGCAAGGAATGCACTTTTCTGCACGATCATGGAGTGACCGCTGCTAATCTCCAACGCTTTGATTGCTCCCGGAAAACTTGATGCAAATGCAATCATTCCGTCTGTACCTTCTGCGGTATATCTGTTTTGAAACGCAGAATCACCAGACATCATTCTGCCGAACATTTTCTTCATTCCGCCACCGGTAACCGTCTCCATTTTCATGTTCGGGCTCATCCAGCTCATACTTCCGCTTTCTGTGATCATAGATTCTCCTGCTGCTAATTCACATACGACAACTGGTAAATTTCCTCCTAAAATCTCATATTTTTTCATAGTAAAGTTCTCCTTTCTTTTTCGTTTTTCTTTTTTCGTTTTCATCCTACAACAGTACCTTTTTCATTAAGTTTTGCGGCACATTGCACACACATATCCAGATCATCACAGATCAAAAAGCAATGGTCACATACAAGCCGCTTACATATCGGACAAATATTAAAGATTTCTTTCGCCTGATTCAATGCTTTTTGAAATGCTAAATTCTTTTCCCGGTCATAAAGCGTATCATAAATAATCTTCCGATTTTCATTTTCCGGTTTTTTCCCCGCTTTGGAAAAACGAATTGGTGTGCTTTTCCATACTGTTTTACATTCCATGCAGCATAGTGAAAAGCAAAACTCATCAGGTGTAGAACAATCTATTAAATCCTTTTTCGTAATATATTCCACATTTCACCTCCTTGTTAACCTCCTTGTTGTTAACCTCCTTGCTCTATCACCATCCCACTCTCAGTTCTCCCTCCTTATCTATTTTTTCTTTTATCGGTCGGCCACCATTTCGTAATGAAAGCGTAGCAGATACGGAAAGCAAATACTATGGTCGCCATTCGTATATTTTGCTTATTTTCCAAAATACGAATGATTAGTATACTATATATAGTGTTTCTTTTTTATCTATCTACTATATATACGCAATTTCTTTTTTTAAAAATGTAAACGATATCTGTCGGTCAAACTAAAAAAGAGCCTGTACAGACTCTTTTTCTTTTACTCAGTTCTATTATATGTCAGCTTATCTAACTGATCGCATTTTCGAAACAACTCAATATACAGCATTAATTCCTCTCTGACAGTTATTCCCAGTTTTCGATTCATATTTGTATTATGCTTTCTCGCTGTTCCAATACTGATATAAAGCAATGAAGCAATCTCCTGTATCGTATATCCATCAACATAATACTGAAGAACCATCCTCTCTGACGGAGTCAGAGTTTCCACGCGCAAAGCAAACGCCTTGAGCATTTCTTCTATATTCGGAGGAATGCCGCCATTTTCCAGTTTCTCTGTATTTCTTTTTTTCTGCATAAAATCAACCAGGGCATCCACTTCTGAAATTCCTGATAAGTTTTCGTCCGTCAATGCATCCTCCTGCAGTGCTTTTAAGCTCCGCAGAATCGGCTTCACAAAACGCCGGGACATACTGACCGAAACAATCAATAATAAAATCAAGAACAACAACGTACCGATGATCCAGTCCCTTCGATTGTCCGCTGTTAATTTTTCATAATTCGCTTCTGATATTAATGTCAGTACCGCAAGCGGCATACCATTACAACTCTTCAATCCAAGCAGTTCATGCCTGCCTATATAATTCCCGAAAGCGGTAGAATATGTATTATAATGCTTTCCTTTCTTCACTGTCATCGTTCCTGATGGTGAAAGATACGTTTCCTTTGTATCTCCGAACATCGCCTTATCCAGATAGATGTTTCCTTTTTTGTCCATAGGAGCCAGTACTGTCACTATATTCCCACAGGAACCTTCCACCATAGGATAAGACAGCCTGAAATACAGATTACTCATCTCCATACCGCACAAACCGCGTACTTTTCCGGTACTGTCTAAAACCGGGACATATAAAAGCTGCACATCCTCCCATGTGTCACTCAGCTCCAGCCGGTCTGTCCACAGGCAGCTCTCTACCAGCCGGTTCCCATCAAACTGCATAATCTGTTCATAACCCGGCAATGCGGACGTATCAAATTCTAAATTCCAACGGTTATGGAGCTGTACCTGCTCTGCTCTTGCAATATCAGCATTTCCCCTGAAAAAAACTACGTGCTGTTTGCTTGTATTTACTGCCTTTAAATCAGACAGGCGCAGGTAAATTCCCATGCGTGATGTATCTGCATATTCCGTCTTCGTATTTACCGTTGCATCCAATACAACAAAAACTCCACTGCAATACTTCACATCCAATGCAGATTTCAAGGAGGGATACAGCGCAGACTCTAAATCCATGATCAGCTGAGGATTATCATTCAAATCTGAAAATGTCTTTCCATTGGCTGTCAGGCATTGATTCAATTCTTTTGTAATGTCTTCCGATAAAGAAATACTTCTCGCCATCATAATATCAGTCTGCTCTGTCATAGTTGACAACGTATTTTTCTGCTGGGCAGACAGCATTTCCCGTACTTTAAAATCCATTCCCGGAAGGACTCCCAAAATACTGAGTAATAGAACTGTCACAAAAAAAAGTGTTAAAATCACCACGCACCAATAAACAATCAGTCTTTGCTGCATACGAATGCTTTGTCTCTTTATTCCTTTTATAATCTTCCAGAAATTTATTTTCTTTTCTCCCATATGTCAGCCACCTCTTTTTGCCGATCCGGCAGACATTATTGTGTGTATGCTGCTTTGAAATCCTCTAATGTCTCTGAAACAAGTTTATCCATATCTTCCGGGTCTTCCAGCCACTCCAACCGCTTTACTGACAAGATTTGCCTGATAAGTTCTTCAAACTTTGTTTCCAGATCCAGATAGGAATCCAATTGCGGAGCAGTATAAAATGTATAATTCTCCTGCGTCTTTAAAAAAGCCTGATAAAGTGATACATACATCGGATCACTTAACTTCTCGATCGCCTCCGGAAGGTAAATATCGAAAGCCTCCTGCTTTACCGGCATATATCCAAGACTAGTCACAAATTCTACATTCTTTTGGGCTTCTGTCAGCCATTTAAGAAACGTAATACAGGCCTTTTCTTTTTCCGGTGTAGATTTTACTGTGCAAATGCCGGCGCCTCGCTGCATAACCATCGTTTCTCCTCTGGAAAATACGGGACATGGCATAGAAACAATCTCTACTTTTTCCGATGTGTTATCCGCATAAGTAACCTCGTCAGAATAATATAATACACTGGCTGACGAAGCCACTGATACAATCGAATCTCCCGTTCGCAAAGGTTCCGTTGCATAACCGCCGCGAAGCCATACTCCTCCGGACAGTGCCGCTTTTGCATAGGGTTCCCATACTGTTTGAAATTCCGGGCCGAAAGCCAGATTTTCTCCCTTAAAGAAATTTTCACCCAGAGATTCTACACCTACCTGAAAATAGTTAAAATGATAATCATGAACGAAAAAATTCTTTCCATCATCAGGTATGTCCGGCGTCTGGTTATCTGTCCATGCAGCATATTGTTCTGCCATTGCGAAGAGTCCTTCCCATGTTTTTAAATCTTCCATCTTCGCTCCTGTTTCTTTCGCAAAACGATCAAATGCTGTTTTATTGATAAACATAACTTCCGTTGATTTTGCTACCGGCAAAATAGAAAGTCTTTCATGAATGACACCTTCTTCCAAAAAGGCCGGAATAAATTCGTTCAATTCTTCTTCTGTAAAATAATCATAATAATCTACAAGTTCCGTATCATCCGGCATCGCCAGAACTGTTTTAGGATAGGAAACAAACATATCCGGCAGTTTGGAAGCTCCCGGATCTCCAAATGCGGATGCCAGTACATTTTCATGTATCGTATTCGTATTTGTAACACTGCCAACCTGTACCTGGATATTTTCCTCTTTTCCAATCGTTTCATTAAATTCATCAATCAGATCGTTTAATGGCGATTCTGTCTGTCCTCCATATACATGCCACAATGTAACGGTTACTGGATCTTCTTTTTTCTTCTGCCCACACCCTGTAAAAACTATAACCGCAATCATTACCAAGAATAGGCAGATTCTTCTCATAATACATCTCATATTATTTTTCTCCTTTCCAGACAGTATCTTATAAACAATCTGACATCTCAACAAGGAACAAAACCATAGGTTTGATACACTTTTACATAGTATATGATATCGGTTTTCAGAGTCTTAAGCACTCCCCATATGGGTAGTAAAATGCTATTTTTAAAATCCATTTATAATCAGATTTTTCTTTGTAACAGCTACCGCCAATTTCGTTTTGGAATCAAAATTCGTTTTCTGCAGCATATTTTTGATATGCCATTTTACAGTCTCCGGTGATATACACAAACTTTCTGCAATTTTTTTATAGGATTCTCCTTCCACCACTAATCGCAGAACTGCTAATTCCCCAGGTGTAAAATCACAGCTTTTCGCTGTTCCGATCATCACAACCGGTGGAGCATCCGGATACACGCTCTCCCCTTTCATCGTGCGATCCATAACCTCCAACAGTTCCTCTTTACCGGCATCTTTATACCAGAAGCTTTCTACTCCCGCTTTGCGCGCCCTGTCAATAAAACTGCACTCTACTAAAGAAGTCACGATAATTATTTTTATCTGAGGCATTGTCCTTTTAATCTTCTCTGCTGCCACAAGACCACTCTCATCATTCTCCGTACAGACATCCATCAAGACAAGTTCACATTTGCTCTGCCTGCATACGGTTTCTGCCATAGCTGCGTTTGTGATAGATGCCGCCAGACAATATCTCCCACTGGACTGGATATAATTTTCCATATCTTCCCGAGCCATACGCTGGTCTTCCACGATTAGTACCCGTATCATCTCCGCACCTCCTTTGGTATCTTAACGATTATTGAAAATTTTGACTCCGCACAAATTCTCAATGTACCTCCACATTGCTCCACCCTTTTTCGTATACCGGATAATCCTCCTCCTTCTTTGACATCCTTCTCCGTTGTTTGTCCATTATCTGTAATCACCATAATCCATTCTTGTTCCCCACTACTGCATTTTACATACAGTTCGCTTGCCCCTGCATGGCGGACACAGTTGGAAAGTGCCTCCAAAAGTATTATATCCATCAGTTCGAAAATATGAGATTCCCAGACTTGTTCTCCTGTATAAATGATTTTCACACCCAAAATCTCCGCTCTTTCCTGCACCTGCCTGTGCAGTTGTTCGCCTTTCACAGACTCGTTATCTTTATTCAGCAAGTCTAATGTCTGCTTCCATTGCGAAAGGAAAACATCCCGGTCTGCTTCCGATTCGCGCAGCAACATCCGCTGTGCCGCCAGGACGCTATATCCCAGATTATCATGCACTCTCATTTTCATAGATAACATTTCTTCTTCTCTGGTCAGCGTTATTACATTCTTAGAAAGTTCTTTCATAGCCACAGACATTTCCTGAAGTTTCTGATTTTCTTCCTTCAGCAACACTTTGTTCCGATATAATTCCGACACTTCAGAAGCAAGAACTTGAAAAAAATGATCTCCGGCTGTCGTAATAATCTCTTTCTCTGAAAATTTCCACACACTTCCATCCGCAAAGCAGTATACTTTCAAATCAACATCATAAAATACATTCTCTTTCAGAGGATGTCCCAGTGCTTCCTCCAGTTCTGTAATATTCTGTATATCTCTTCCCGCCAGATTCTGGCAAATTTGATACATTTTTCGATTCATCAGTTTAGGCATTCCGTTCCCATCAAAAAAAACAATTCCACTCGGCAAATTGTCCAGACTTTCCTGAACTGCATTTTCCCTCAGGCAGCTCTTGCGGTACTTATAAATTCCAAAAATCTTCAATCCCACATATAAAAAAACACCAATTCCTATAACAATTAAAATCACATACGGTATTTTAAATAATATCATGGAATCTTCTTCGTAAAACGCCCGTTGCCCCACACACAAGACAGCTGTTATAAAGAAAATAACTATAAGCAATACACTGTCCAGCAGCAACATCTTTCTTTGTCTTTTTCCTGTTCCTTCATAAATAACCAGTATCATACACAGCAAAGTCAAAAAAATAAAAAAACAAACAATCGTAATCTGATACTCCGGTGAACAGTTTTCAAATGTTTTTATCATTTGCCGCCACCTCCTCCCAGAATCAGAGAAAGCAGCCATGATCCGTCAAAATCCTGCTCCGCATAAGCTCCATATCGTCTTGCAATTTCCTGCAGATCTGTTTTGCATTCCACACTCATAGACATGATGATCCGCGCCTCTCTGCGTTTCAGATTTACATTAAATGCCGACAGATCTTCCAAAGATTCCTCTATGACTGCTTCAAAAAAATCATAAATCTGCATAGCATCTTCACTTCGTATTTCTTCTAAAGCGGTGGAAAAACCTGCCTCAACATGATTCCATTCCAGATTCTTTATCGTTTCCCTGAAACATAACTCCAACTCTCTTATCGGAAATTTTACTGTCTGCTCCGCAATAAAAATAAGATTACTACGCCTTTTTATATAGGCTCCGATCACAACTATCTTCCCTAATATTTTTTTCCTTTTGTTCTCATCTTCTTCCATAGAATATGCTTCAATGAATTCCGTCAAAAGTTTACTCTGCCTTGCCGTCTGTTTCTGTATTTTATCATACAGCTGATTCTTCACAGAAAGTTTTTCTACTTTTCTTTTTGTTCTCAGATTTTCTTCCTCAATCAGATTCGCATCTTTTAATTCTTCCTTACGATCTTCAAGCTCTCTTACGATTTCCTGTAATTCTGACAGGTTTTCCTTCCACAACACATAGCCTCCCAAAATTGGTTTTCCCGACAGCCTGATCCCATTTTCTAACATGATCGGACATTGAACTACCTGCCTTACGATTTCCGGTGCAATACATTCCGAATCCTGAGATTGATAAATGCATTTTCCACTCTGATCTGTAATCTGTGCTGAAATTGTAGATGCTGCAAATAATTGTGCGTATCCTGTATTGGAAGGGATCAATCCGCACTGGATGCAGCTTTCAATGATCAAAGCAAACAGAAGGCATAATGCAGCTGTCATATCGCTTGAAAATATTTTCCAGAAGGGCAGATTCAGATAATAGGCGATGCCATAGACAACCGACAGACCATAAGCACCAAAAGGCATCCAAAGCATTTTCCTGTTTTTAATTTTTCTACACCTTAATAGAATAATCAAGAGTGCCACCAGCAGACATCCAAGATCCCAGGTGACTATAGCATAATACATTGCTCCATATCCATAGACTCCTACTTCATAGGAAGCTGCTTCCCCCAGTCTTCCCTCCGGGAAAGTAAAAATTAACTGGTGCAGATCATTCGTTAATACAATCCCTATCAGAAACAATGCCGGAAAAAACAGCAGACACCGTCTTTCCGGTAATTTATAATTCTCCGGCTGCCGTATATAAAATGCCAGATAAAGACTGACCGTAGGGAGTAACAGCATAGGAATATAATAAAGATACCAGGAGTAGCGCAGTGCTGTCGGCATCTCATACGGTATTTCAAATTTACACATACGAACGAGCATCCAAAAAACCATCATCACTGCAATCATTATTAAACAACGACGGGGTTCCTTTTGGATAATTCTCTTTTGAAAAGAAATCGCCCATACCAGATAAAGTCCTATATAAATAAAAGGCCTTAAAAGGTGACAAATAGATTGCAGATAAGGATTGGTAAAGGATACATAATGAAGCAGAACTGCCACACCTACGCATAGTGCTACACTTCCGACGTATACTGTAAATTTCTTTTTCTCTGACACTGTGCATACTCCTTCCTGTTACATTTTGCACTATATCTTGTTTACAGTATATCATAATCTCCATTCCAAATTATATCTTTTATTTTTTGGTGTATGTACAAAACTCGACTTTGCCATTGCAGCTATATCCCCAACTCCATTTTTTAATGCAATGCTTTGGTCGGACAGACCTTCGTACATTCATAACAGAGTATTCACTCCGTTCCTCTCTTTCGTTTGCGGGATTCCTTATTGACCTCCACATTCATTGGGCAGACACGCAGACATTTTCCACAATGAACACATTTGCTTTCATCGCAGTGAACACGCAGGATTGAAAAACAGTGGACCGAATATCTTCGCGACTGCGTAGTGGATTGTTGCCGCCTCAAAAACACCAAGAAACAGATAGTACCAGAAACCCTCGATCTGCATATTTTCACAGGAAATCACACCTAAGTACAACAGCATATAACTTCCGACCGTCAGCTGCACAAAATGTCGGGCATAGCGTTTTCCTGCAGTAAAAAGTGCTGTTCCCAACGCAAGGCATCCTCCAATGTAGCTGAAATTCAACAGATAAAACAAGTTTCCTTTAGCCTTCCACAACGTGATTGCCACTGTCTCAAATAACAAAAATAATAGAAGTGACGCTATATATTTGCGAAGCACATTATTCTTTCTCATCATTATCCTCTTGCTCCTCTGATTTCTTATTTTTTCTCAGCACATCAATTGCAGGGCCGATGCTAACACCCATCATACCCCCCAGACACATTCCAAGACCAATATCATCTATTAAAAACTCAATAACTATACCTAAGCTTAGTCCTAAAATATCACGTTCTTTTGTAAGCGATGAATAACCACCCGGGTACGACTTCCAGGAGACCTCAAATAGGAAGGTCCCCTCGATTTTCTGGCAGTATTTTTTCTGTATCTGTTAT
>SFQZ01000017.1 GCA_004562915.1 bacterium | reverse complement strand
GTCCGTAGAAAATCAGTGCCTTGAAAAAGTCTGAATTTCTGCCGGAATGTCTCCTTCTTACACATCAGGGGCCAAAACTGCTATTTCCCGACAGCCCCTCCTTCTTTTACAATATTTTCCAGAACCTGAATTAAATCACTCATATTTTCCAGAACCACATTCCGCTCCAGGATCATATTTTTCAGATCCACGGAAAGCGTTTCAAATTGTTCCCGGATGACCGACGAAACATAAGATGCCATATTCATCACCTCTTCACCAGTATGTCCGATTATCAAACAAATATACAGCAAAATATCAGCATCAGATAAAAATTGACATCTGAACAATGATATCATATGATGTGATTATAAAAACGGTTCCATTGATAAACAGAATTTGCTTAGACAAAGGAGTACACTATGAATACGATTGAACTGCTGGATGCGCTGCAGCAAAAAGCATTGGGAGATGAAAATTTAAAGAATATGCTGCTGGCAACGCGAAAAGGAAAAAATCCACTTTCTACATTTTGCCGAAAATGTCAGGAACTGGGGTATGCGATCTATGAAATGGATCTGATCCAGGCCGGAGAAGAATTCTACGCATCCATGAGAAGAAGTACAAATGGAGGCGGAGAAAACTCCCCTATGTTGGAAGGTGAAGACGATTTTTATGAATTGTTTTTTGCCAGTCTGGAAGATAAATAAAATCTTATGGTCTGAACCGTAAAAGATCCCATTTTGAGGAAGCGTTCATTTTTCGGAAAATATTCTGCATATGTTTTTGCAGAGTATTTTCTTTTATAGCAAGTTTTTCCACGATTTCCTCATTATTTTGAAATTGAAATATAAGTTCCAGAATCTGAGCTTCCCGTACAGTCAATCCATATTGTTTCTGAAGTTCTTCTATAGTGGCATGTTTGGATTCCTTATTTACAGATTCCGTTGTGATTTTGTAAAGTACCGCATTCAGATGCATCCCAAGAGAACGTAAATAAAACATATCCGCATCTGAGAATTCGCCGTCAATCTTTGTACGAAACAAAGAAAGCACTCCGAGAAGATTTTGTTGATGTACAATGGTAAACTGTAAACTATCAAATATATTATATTTGCGGTAGCAGTGTAAATACAGCGGAGTATTCAGTCTGCTTTCTTCTCCGATCAAATCGCTTTCCCGTATCAATGTAGATTCTCTGGAATGTAAAATCCATAAAAGATGATCTTCATCAGCCTGTTTCAGATACTCATTTTCTGCCTCTACAAAAGATTCAGGATAACAGATCGGAGAGGTAAGCCTGATTTTTTCCGTATCCTTTTTATCTGTCAGAAGAATACTGGCATAACTATAAGGTATCAGCAGTTTTAGTCTTCTCAGAAAATTCTTTTGCAGTTCTTCCATTGTTTTACAGTTGTATAATTCATAAATAATGTCATTGATAATCAAAAAACGATTTTTATCCATTTATATTTCCTCCGGATTTCTTTTTTACACCATGATGCTTACGGATTTCCTCGCGTTTCACGCTCCCAAAAGGTCATGCATTTACATGTAAGCATGAAATGCATGACCTTTTGATCCTGGTTCAATAGTATATCATGCAATGTACTCAATAACAAGTATATCTAATGATAAATACGTATGTTGCTCTAAAAAATAGTGATTGATATTAAGTATAAAATCAGGTATGATACTATCAGATCAAGAAAAATACAACGGTGTATTTATTGTAGCTATTGCAGTAGATATGCCGTTCTTTTTTTAAGAAAGGATGATAATTATGGCAGCAAAAGAACAGGTAGTCAAAGATTTGGACAGAGTGATTTCTCTTATCAAGACAGACAGCCACGATATTCCGGCAGAAGAAAAAAAGAAAATGGTCGCTGAGACGCTGGACCATTTTGACAATTATGTAAGCCCGGGCTGGCTGAAATACAGAAAATCCGTATCCTCCGATTCTGAAGAAGGAGCAGTTCTTGAATGGGAAGACGAAGGTGCTTACTGCTATGGTCTGAACGGTGAAAAATTTATTGACTGTCTCGGTGGATTCGGTATTTATACCTGCGGACACAGAAATTCCGAGATTCTGGATGTTGTGAAAGCACAGCTTGATCATCAGGCTCTTCACTCCCAGGAACTTCTGGATCCGCTCCGCGGATATCTGGCAAAAGCCGTTGCTGATATCACACCGGGAGAGCTTCAGTATTGTTTCTTTACAAACGGTGGAGCCGAAGCTGTAGAGATGGCTTTGAAACTGGCCCGTATTGCTACCGGCGGAAGATGGTATATTTCTACTGTAGGTGCTTTCCACGGAAAATCCATGGGTGCAATCTCCATGGGTGGTAAAAGTACTTATCGTGTACCATATACCCCGATGGTTCAGCAGGTACAGCATGTGCAGTATGGTGTGGCAGAAGACATCAGAAAAGCAATCTGCAATCTGCAGGCGGTTGGTGAAAAAGTTGCAGGTGTAATTTTGGAACCAATTCAGGGTGAAGCAGGTGTAATTATTCCACCGGAAGGTTATCTGCAGGAAGTACGTGAAATCTGTGACGAAACCGGTGTTGCTCTGATCTTTGATGAGATTCAGACCGGTATGGGACGTACCGGTACCATGTGGAGATGCGAGGCAGAAGGTGTAACTCCAGATATTATGACATTCGGTAAAGCTTTCGGCGGCGGTATTATGCCGATCACAGGTATTATCTGCAAACCCAAAATGTGGACTCAGGATCTGATTGATAATCCATGGCTTTTAGGTTCTCCTACATTTGGTGGAAACCCTGTATGTTGTGCAGCAGCCATTGCAACAATCAGATATATGCTGGAAAATGATATTCCGGGTGTTTGTAAAAAGAAAGGTGAATTTCTGAAAGCCGGACTGATGCAGCTTGCGGTAAAATATCCGGAGATCATTCAGGAAGTAAGAGGAACCGGCTTGATGCTTGCTGTTGAGTTCCATACCTGTGAGCTTGGTTATGAATGTGCAAAAGGGCTGTTCGCAAGACGCGTCATGACTGCAGGTACACTGGTCAATGCAAAGACAATCCGTTTTGAGCCAACAGCTGTCATTTCCGAACAGGATATGAAAGATGTAATCAGCCGTATGGATGAAGCTCTGGCTGATACAAAGAAGGTTTTTAATCTGTAAACCATATATATCATGCAAATGTGCAAAGAGGCATACCTTAAGGTATGTCTTTTTGCTTTTATGGAGAAAGATAACGAAAAGGAGAATGATTATGGAATTAAGAAAAATGTTTATCGATGGCAGCTGGGTAGAAGGAAGCACTAAAAAAACAGCACCAACTCTGAATCCATCCAACGGAGAAATACTTGCAATGGTTACTGAAGGAACTGTTGAGGATGTGAGAACTGCTGTCGCCGCAGCCAAAAAATCGTTTTATGTTACAAGAGAGTGGCGTGATCTGGATTCCCAAAGCAGAAGCGATATGATTTTCAAGATTGCAGATGCGATTGAAGCTGAGAAAGAAGAATTTGCCCGTCTGGACAGCATGGACCATGGAAAACCGCTGAGAGAAGCTGAGGCTGATATCGACGATGCCGTTCATTGTTTCCGTTACTATGCCGGACTGTTGAAAGCCCCTTATGGCGGTGCCTACGATGTCAATGACGGTTTTGGAAAAATGCATAGTTATACTGTTCACGAACCGGTAGGTGTATGTGCTTTGATCACTCCATGGAATTATCCTCTTCTTATGGCAGCATGGAAATTGGCACCGGCTCTGGCAGCAGGAAACAGCGTGGTCTTTAAACCAAGTTCCAATTGTGTCCTTTCCTGCGTAAAACTGTTTGAACTATTCGAAACTGTTGGTATGCCTAAGGGAAGTGTCAACCTTGTTCTTGGACCAGGTGGAACCATCGGCAATGAACTGGCTGAAAATAAAGACGTGGATATGGTTACCTTTACCGGCAGTACGGCAGTAGGGCAGAGCATTATGCGGGCTGCAGCAGGTAATGTAAAGAAAATCGGTTTGGAGCTTGGTGGGAAATCACCAAATGTTATTTTTGCTGATGCAGATCTGGATGGCGCCGTTGAATGGGCAATGATCGGCATTTTCCTGAATCAGGGAGAGGTCTGCTCCGCAGGTTCCCGTATTATCATCGAAGAGAGTATCAAAGATGAATTTGTAAAACGACTAGCTAAAAAAGCCAATGCCATGACAATCGGAATCTTCTGGAAAACCCGGATATGGGGCCTTTGGTTTCCGAAGAACATATGAATAAAGTCCTCGGCTATATCAAAAAAGGTGTGGATGAAGGAGCAACACTGGTATGCGGCGGTGAACGTTATACAGAAGGAGACTGTGCAAAAGGCTATTATGTCCGTCCGACAATTTTTGATAACTGTACCGATGATATGACAATTGTAAAGGAAGAAATCTTCGGACCGGTAGTTACTATACAGACATTTAAAACCGAACAGGAAGCAATTGATATGGCTAATCATACGGAATACGGACTTGCCGGAGCCGTATTTACCAAAGACGGTTCCCGGGCACTTCGGGTTATCAAAGAAATCCGGGCGGGGATCACATGGATCAATTGCTACAATCCTACATTCAATGAAGCTCCATGGGGTGGATATAAAAAATCAGGTATTGGTCGTGAACTGGGTATTCATGGTCTGGAAGAGTATCAGGAAATCAAACAGATCAATATCAATCTGAATCCCGGAATTGTAGGTTGGTATGAAAACTAAAAATATCAGACGGAAATGAGGTCAACATGAGTAAGAGTAAATATGTAGTTACAATTACCAGACAATTCGGCAGTCTTGGCCGTCCGATTGCCCGCAAAATGAGTGAAAAACTGGGAATTGAATACTATGACAGAGATCTTGTAGATCAGGCTGCCAAAAAGCTGAATCTCCCGGTTTCTGTTGTGGATGAAGAAGAGGAAATGGCAAAAAAGATTATTAGCAATCCGTTCTCACGTATGATGTATCCTCTTGGAAAAGGAACTAGTGATACTCAGGACAAAATATTTCAGGCTCAACAGAACATTATCAAATTTCTTGCTGAAAAAGAGACTTGTATCATCGTCGGTCGATGTTCCGACTTTACTCTGAGTGATATGGAAAACAGCATGCATATTTTTATCTATGCCCCCTATGAAGTACGGGATTCTTATCATATGAACTTCGCCGGATATTATCCCGATGATAAAAACCATAAAGATATCATGATCGACAGCAGCTTTCTGGGTGTAGAAGGAACCGCGGATTATCTGGTAGAAGCTGTACGTAGAAAATTCCTTTAGTGTGATTGTGAAGTGTGTCATAAAGTCCGAATCCACTGACATGCAAACATGCCATGGATCTGGACTTTTGACACTGTAATCATATAGATTATATTTTCTCAGCCAATTCTGACAGCGGTGCAAAATGATACCCCATTTCCTCCCACTTTGTCAGGAGTTCATCCAGTATTTCAGCGTTTGTGGAAGATGTGCTGTGCAGGAGTATCACAGCACCCGGATGTATTCTGGGAATCAATTTTTCGAATGCCTGCTCTTTTGTGGGCTGCTGATCCTGAATCCAGTCAACATATGCCAGACTCCAGAAAAATGTATGATACCCCAGTTCACTGGCCATTTGAAGATTTTTACTACTATATTTTCCCTGCGGCGGGCGGTAAAACTTAACCATCTCTTTCCCTGTAATTTCCTGATATAGTTTTTCTACATCTTCTAATTCTTTTGAAAATGATTCCATATCAGAAATCTGCGACATATCCGGATGATGATATGTATGATTTCCCACCGTATGTCCTTCCTCAACCATCCTCTTTACCAGTTCCGGACTGGTCTCGAGAAAATTCCCCACCACAAAAAAAACAGCCGATGCATTGTGTTTATTCAGTGCATCGAGTATTGCCGGTGTATTTCCATTTTCAAACCCTGCATCAAACGTTAGATAGATTACTTTTTCCTCGGTAGGATCCAGATAAGCTGCATGATATTGTTTTAAATCATCTGCTGTCGCATTACCTGTCGGTTTCTCTCCTTTCTGTGAAAATCCCAACCCCCAGTTCCCTTCCGTACTGTAGGAAATGGTTTCCTGATTTTTAAAAACAGTGTTTACAAAATGTCGAACTGCAGCACCTGTAAGAAAAGACGCCACCATGATAGCTATTATCAGAGCGATTTTCAGATCCGAATATTTTGTATCCATTTTGTTATCTTCATCCATCATATACGACCACATTCCCTGATTTATTATTACAGTGTATGAATCAGATCCATCAGCTATTCACAGTCCCGGCACTGAAAATATCCGGCATCGAACGTAGACAGATTTCCGGCAATCATGTATAATACCTTATACTGGGGAAATAAAATATGAGTAATCTATAGAAAATGGAGATAGGAAAATGATATATCAAAATGTTTTAGAGGCAATGGGACAGACACCCATGATTCAGTTAAATAAAATGGCAGATCCTGAGGGGGCTAGAGTACTTGTTAAATTTGAAGGTTTGAATGTGGGTGGTTCTATCAAGACCAGAACTGCCTATAATATGGTCTGCAAAGCAGAAGAAGATGGTATTCTGCATCCGGATTCTATTATCGTGGAGCCCACCAGCGGAAATCAGGGGATTGGCCTTGCACTGGTAGGTGCCGTCAAGGGATATAAAACCATTATCATTATGCCGGATTCTGTCAGTCATGAAAGGAAACTTCTGGTGGAGCATTACGGTGCACAGGTGATTTTGATTCATGATAAAGGCAATATCGGAGATTGTATTGATGAATGTATGCAGACGGCACTCAAGATGGCCAAAGAAGATCCAAAAGTATTTGTGCCGCAGCAGTTTGCCAATCCTGCCAATCCTATGGTACACCGTCATCACACCGGACTGGAGATTCTTGAGCAGGTAGCCGGTCCTATCGATGGATTCTGTTCAGGAATCGGCACCGGAGGAACGATCACAGGAATCGGCGAAACCTTGAAAGCCCTGAATCCTGATATTACAATCTGGGCTGTTGAACCTGAAAATGCTGCCATACTGGCAGGCGGAACTGTGGGTACCCATATTCAGATGGGAATCGGTGACGGTGTAGTTCCGGACGTACTGAATCAAAATATCTATAATGATATTTATATCGTTTCTGATGAAGAAGCTCTTCGTACCGCAAAAGATCTTGCAAGAATTGAAGGACTGATGTGTGGGATTTCCAGTGGTACCAACGTTGCAGCAGCATTAAAGCTTGCGAAAAAACTGGGCAAAGGAAAAACCGTTGTTACGATCCTTCCGGACACAGCAGAACGTTATTTTTCAACACCGCTATTTGAAGAGGAATAAGCGGTTACGAGTAAAACAAAGGAGCAGCTATGAATTTTAAACCAATTGAAGATTTTATTACACAATTTCCCATTTATCAGTACGCATTTATCAAAACAGAGGATATTGAATTTAACGATAAAGTCCGTGCAATCTGTAAAAAAGAATGTCCCAGATATGGAAAATCCTGGTCGTGCCCACCGGCAGTTGGAAGCGTGGATAAATGTCGTGAAACCTGCATGGAATATCCCTTTGTGCTTTTGTTCTCTTCCGTAGCGGAAGTTCCTGATTATTCTGATTTTGATGCCCTCTTAAAGACCAAAAAGGAACATGAAGAGATAACAGAACAGATCGAACAGTATCTGAAAAAAGAAGCCTGGAAATGCTATACACTTTCTACAGATTCCTGCTCTATCTGTGAAAAATGTACTTATCCCAAAAAATCATGTGTGCATCCGGAAAAGATGCATCCCTGCATTGAAAGCCATGGGATTTTGCTGACAAAGAATATTGAAGAAAATAATATGGATTATTTTATGGGAGAACAAATGGTTCTCTGGTTCACTATGATTTTTCTAAAAGAGGCATAATACGGCTGATTTTTCCATAGATTGTATAATAAAGCCGGGGGTGCCTTTCATGAGAAAGATTACGGCCATATGGAGGGAAAGTCTGGCAGAATCTTTGAAGCTCCCTAAAGATCTGATCTTTCAGGACGCCGTCATTACCCTTACAGGTGATACTGAAATTCTGGTTGAAAACTACAGGGGCATTCTTGAATACAGTCAATACCATATTCTTGTGCAGGCCAACCGCAGCAGGATACGTATTCAGGGAGAACATCTGGAAATTCTGTACTACACCAATGATGAGATGAAAATATGCGGTAAATTTTCCGCTGTCTCATATGAAAGATAGCAGTTTGTGGAGGGTAGAGTTTGATTGAAAAGATTCCAAAATATGTAAGGGGATATGTAAGAATCCGGTTGGAAAGCCCCATGCCGGAACGTTTTTTAAGTCTTTGTGTACATAATCAGATTCCCGTCCGGAATCTGAAAAATAATGGAATGTATTATGAAATGGAACTATCCGTAAAAGATTTTTTTCGAATTAATACCTTTCGTCGGAAAACACAGTCACGGATATTTCTTCTGGAAAAACATGGATTGCCTTTCTTTTTTCATCGAAATAAAAAGAGAAAGGCATTTTTTCTTGGATTTCTTATATGTCTCTCTCTTTTGTATCTTTGTTCACTTTTTATCTGGGACATTCGGCTGGAGGGGAATCATTATAATTCTGACGACACGATATGGGAAATGCTGGAAACTATGCATGTCACTGACGGAATACTTAAAAAAAACCTGGACTGTCAGCAGATTGCATCGAACCTGCGGGAAGCATTTCCCAATATTGTATGGGTCTCCGCCAAAATAGAAGGTACCTGTCTGATTCTGAAAATGAAAGAAAATGAAGATTCCTATATAGAAAAAGAGGAGAATAAAACTTCTCTGAACAGTTGGGATCTTACAGCAAAAAAGGACGGGAAAATAGTAAATATTATAACCCGACAGGGTATGCCTAAAGTTGAAAAAGGGCAGGAATGCAAAAAAGGGGATATATTGGTTTCCGGTGAAGTAGAAATACTGGACAACGACGCTCAGGTTCAAAGATACGAATATATAAAATCCGATGCAGATATTTTCATAGAGACAGAGTACGCATATTATCATGAATTTTCTCTGAAATATACGGAAAAAGAATATTTGGGAGAAAATAAAAGCTATCCCTTTCTGCGATTTTTAAGTTATGAAATATCTTTATACCAAAATGCCCACGAACACGCAGAGATATACTGTCAGGAGCATCAACTCAGTCTTACGCCCAGTTTCAAGCTTCCTGTCTCATACGGAAGTATAACCCTTAAGCCCTATACTGAAATATCAAAAACTTATACGCAGAAAGAAGCGATGGAGATAGAACAGAAAAAAATACAGACATTCATGGAAAATCTTATATCGACCGGTGTACAGATCACCGGAAAAAAAATATCCATCACCTTTGATCAAACCACCTGCAAAGCCATGGGCAGTATACAGGTGATTGAATCCTGTGTAGAAAAAACACCGGTACACAAATCGGTTAATCCATAATTTCCTGCCTTAGTAGTATGTTTTAGATATTGTGGGCAAACGATTTGAACACATGTTTATGGATCCCAGCATCATATTTTTGAGAAAATTCGTATAAAAGGGTTTATTTCTTCCGAAAAGATGATAGAATAAAGCGTAAGCGAAAGATAAGATTCAGGAGGTAATACATGGCAAACAGTATCATCGAACAGCTGATCGAGATACCGGCAGAACATGAGCGAAATATATTCGGTCAGTTTGATGAACATATTAAGAAAATAGAACGCACACTGCACGTGACTTTGATATCACGCGACGGTGTCCTGAAAATCGTAGGTCCGGCACCAAATGTCGCCAAGGCTGCCGGTATTATAAAAGAACTTCTTGGTCTTTCCCTGAGAGGGAATACCATCCAATGTCAGAATGTGGATTATGCACTGGTAATGACGATGGACGAAAAAGAAGCTCCTCTGGTAGAGATGGATAAAGAATGTATCTGTCACACCATCAATGGTCGTCCAGTAAAACCCAAAACACTGGGGCAGAAGCAATATGTAGATCAGATAAAAAAAGAAATGATCGTATTCGGGGTGGGACCAGCAGGAACCGGAAAAACGTATCTCGCCATGGCCATGGCAATCACAGCATTTCGAAATGATGAGGTGGGAAGGATCATTCTTACTCGACCTGCAATCGAGGCAGGTGAAAAACTGGGTTTCTTACCAGGTGATCTTCAGAGCAAGGTGGATCCGTATCTGCGTCCGCTGTATGATGCCCTTTATCAGATTATGGGACCGGAAAGTTTCGCCAAAAATATGGAAAAAGGATTGATCGAGGTGGCACCTCTTGCGTATATGAGAGGCCGTACTCTGGATAATGCTTTTATCATTCTGGATGAAGCACAGAACACTACTCCGGCACAGATGAAAATGTTCCTGACACGAATCGGGTTTGGATCCAAAGTGATCGTTACCGGAGATTCTTCGCAGAAAGACCTTCCTTCCGGACAGAAATCCGGACTTGAGGTAGCTCTTCAGGTACTGAAGAATGTGGAAGGAATTGCTGTTTGCGAACTGACCAGCAAAGATGTTGTCCGACATCCGCTGGTTCAGAAGATCGTTCAGGCTTATGACAACTATGAAAAGAAACACCCGGATCACTCGGATCAAAATAAATCCGCAAGACCGGCCCGAAAGCGAGGGAAAGGTTATGACTATTGATTTTTCAAATGAACAGGAACAGACATTTGATTTTGATTTTCTGGGTGTGGCAGAAGATGTGATGGAAGTTGTACTGGACCAGGAAAAATGCCCTTATGAAGCACAGATTAGTCTTGTCCTTACAGATGACGATACGATACACAGCACGAACAGAGAATTTCGTGGTATTGACCGTCCTACAGACGTTCTTTCCTTTCCTATGATTGATTTTCCTGCTCCGGCAGATTATTCTATACTTGAGCAGGATGATTCTTATTTTCATCCGGAAAGCGGAGAGCTTCTTCTCGGTGATATCATGATTTCTATTCCCCGGGCAATCGAGCAGGCGCGGGAATATGGACACAGCTTAAAAAGGGAGTACGCGTTTTTAATTGCTCATAGTATGCTGCACCTGCTGGGATACGACCATATGGAAGAGAATGAAAGACTCCTTATGGAACAGAAACAGGAGCAGGCGTTACAGTCTTTACATATTGAGAGAAAATAGAAGGAGAAATACAATATGAAAAAGTATGCAAAACTTATTTTGATCCTTGGACTGACCGGTACCATATTGTCCGGCTGCACGAAAAAGGACACAACAGCCGAGGATACTCCAACAGCAACACCGGAACCGACAGAAGAAGCTGTTTTGGAAGAAACTCCTTCCCCTGAGGTGATTACTGCAGAAGAACCGGAACCGACAGAAGAACCGATCCCGGAAGGATATGTGGTAAGTTATCTGACCGGTGAATATGTTCCGGAAGAAATCGGAAGGAGACGTCCGGTTGCTGTTATGCTGAACAATTTAAAACCAGCCTGCCCGCAGTCTGGTATTGCAAATGCGGGGGTTGTTTATGAAGCACCGGTTGAAGGAGGCATCACCCGTCTGATGGGTGTCTTTGAAGATTATGATAATTTGGAGAAGATCGGTTCTGTCCGCAGCTGTCGTGATTATTATATATTTTATGCTTCCGGTTTTAATGCCATCTATACCCATTATGGGCAGTCCGCCTATGCACTGCCGTTTCTGGAACTTCCGGAGGTCAATAATCTAAGCGGTCTTGCAGGCTATGGTGATCAGGTATTTTATCGTACCACCGACCGTAAATCCCCTCACAATGCCTATACAAGCTTTGAGGGTATTCAGAAAGGTATTGAGATCAATGGCTACAGTCAGGAATACGCTGAAGATTATTTGCCTGGATATGCTTTCTGTGGTGTAGATGATGAAGTAGAACTTCCCGGTACTCAGGAAGCATCTATTGTAAAACCCGGATACTTTCTGAATGAGCCATGGTTTGAATATAATCCGGAAGATAAGCTGTATTATCGTTTCCAGTATGGGGACAAACAGATCGATGAACTTACCGGAGAACAGATTGCCTATAAGAATATCATCCTACAGTATTCCTCCTGGAGAAAATACGATGAGAACGGATATCTGAACATTGATGTGGATGAACCAAATGTAGGAAAATATATTGTTAACGGAAAAGCCATCGACATCACATGGAAGAAACATACTCCATGGGGTGCAACGTTCTACTACGATACAGCCGGTAATCAGATTACTATGGATACCGGGAAAACATGGGTATGTATCATCCAGGATACTTACAGTGATCGTGTGGAAATCCTGGGTTCGGGAGAACAGGCAACAGAGGGTGAAATTTCTGCCGAAGATGCAGCGGCACAGAATGCGGCTGAAGAAGCGGCAGCTTCCGACAGTGATTACTAGTATAAATGTTAAAAATTGGCCGATACTATAAGAAAAATCTCAAAGGAGACAATTATGAAAAATGCAGCTTATAGTATCGGTCTTTTGTGTCTTATTCTTTTATTAAGTATTGGGTTTTATGCCAGTTACCGATTTCAGGATATTCATGCTTCCGATCCGGAAGAAGAAGCCCTGGAAGCGGATAATCCGCTTCGTTGCAGTTATCACATCGGCATTCATGAGGGCAAAGTAATTGTACGCCTGGATGACGGAAGTATCTATGAAACTACTGAAATTCCCTGGGAATCCCTTCCTTCCACCGTTCAGGAACAAATTGAATCCGGTTATATTCTGGAAACCAAACAGGAACTATACAGTTTTCTTGAAAATTATTCCAGCTAACTCATTTGCATAAATTTATATATTTTTTAAAATGGTACTGGTACTTTCTCTTTCTGTGCGGTAAAATAGTATACGATATTTTTATAATCGGGAGATTTTACAGGCATGAATGAACAAATCAGAGAAAAACTGAAAGATAAGAAACGTATTGTAATTAAAATTGGTTCTTCCTCCCTGACGCATCCGGACACCGGTTATCTTGATCTGATCAAGCTGGAGATTCTTGTCAGAGAGATCAGCGATCTCAGGAATCAGGGGAAAGAGGTTATTCTGGTATCCTCAGGTGCTATTATGGTAGGAAGCAAAACCATGGGATATAAAAAGAAACCTGAAAAACTGTCTGAAAAGCAGGCATGTGCAGCCATCGGACAAGCAAAACTTATGATGATCTATCAGAAGTTGTTTGCCGAATATAATCAAGTGGCAAGCCAGATCCTTATGACAAAAAATACGATGCTTGACAATCTCAATCGTATGAATGCCAAAAACACATTTAATGAACTGCTCCGCATGGGTGCGATTCCGATCGTCAATGAAAATGATACGATCGCTACTTATGAGATCGAATTTGGAGACAATGATACTCTGTCTGCCGTTGTAGCCGCACTGATCAAGGCAGATCTTCTGATCCTGCTTTCTGACATTGACGGATTATTTACCGACGACCCTCATCAAAATCCTGATGCGCAATTTATTCATGTGGTAGATTCACTGGATGACAGTCTGATGGCGATGGGAAAAGGAAGCACCGGAAGTAATGTGGGGACCGGAGGGATGGCAACAAAGCTGGCAGCAGCTGAGATTGCCAGTGCATCAGGTACAGATATGATCATTGCAAATGGGAAAGATTTTCATGTAATACATAAGATCATACAGGGAAGAGAGTATGGAACTTTGTTTCTTTCCCATCCAAAAGATGAATTTTTTGTGCTTGATTATCTGGAAAGATCATAAGAAAGCGTTAAAGGAGAAAAACATGAATCAGAAAGGGATTGACCGAATCAACGAACTGGCAAAAAAATCCAAAACCACCGGATTGACGCCGGATGAGAAAGAAGAGCAGATGAAGCTCAGGAAAGAGTTTATCGCTGAGATACGAATGAATCTTAAATCTCAGCTGGATAACATAGATATCAAAGAAAAAGACGGAAGTATTACAAATCTGGGTGAAAAGTATGGTAACAAAACACGACATTAGAAAAGAAATATTCAAACGCAGAAAAGAAACAACAAGCAGCCAGATTCTTATGAACAGCACAGCAATCTGTGAGCGTCTCTGCAGTCTCTCTGAATTTTCTGAGGCAGAGTGGATTTATCTGTACATAGACTGTAAAAATGAAGTGATGACAGAAGGTATCATGAAAGAGGCGCTCCGGCTGGGCAAACATGTGGCGGCTCCGAGAGTGGAAGGTAAGGATATGGTTTTTTATGAAATCCATTCCTACGATGACCTGGAACCGGGATATTTCGGTATCATGGAACCGAAAGACGGTCTTGTCGGAGTGGAATGTGAGGATGCCTTTTTAGTAATGCCCGGAGTTGCTTTTGACAAAAAAAAGCACCGTGCCGGATACGGCGGTGGTTTTTATGATCGTTATCTGAGCGCACATACAGGACTTTATAAGGCAGCAGTTGCTTTTGATTTTCAGATCGTGCAGCAGGTACCTACGGAACCGACAGATATTCTGCCGGACGTGATCATTACGGAAACAACAATCTATTATTAAAGCAAAGAAAATGTTTGTCTGAAAGGAGGCTGACAATGGAATATTTGGAATTGATCGGGCAGCGTGCAAAAGAAGCAGAACCCAAAGTCCGTCTTTTGGGAACAGAAAAGAAAAACAAAGTGTTAAGAAAGGCTGCTGAGGATTTGATGAAAAATGCTTCTGTGATCATAGAAGCAAATGCAAAGGACATGGAAAGAGGACGGGAAAATGGTATGCCGCAGGGTCTTTTAGACCGATTACTCCTGACGGAAGAGCGAATCGCAGGAATCGGGGAAGGACTTTGTCAGATAGCTTCTCTGGATGATCCCATCGGAGAAGTAATCGGAATGAAAAAACGACCAAATGGCCTGCTTATCGGTCAGAAAAGAGTTCCGTTAGGTGTGGTTGGTATTATCTATGAAGCCCGCCCAAATGTTACAGCAGATGCTTTCGGTCTTTGTTTTAAGACTGGCAATGCCGTTATTTTAAAAGGAGGCAGTGATGCGATCTGTTCCAATCAGGCAATTGTGTCCTGCATCAGAAATACACTGGAAAATGCAGAGGTAAATCCTGATGTTCTGCAATTGATTGAAGATACTTCCAGAGAAACAGCCTCCGCTTTTATGCGTCTGAACAAATATGTGGATGTATTGATTCCCCGTGGAGGAGCCGGTCTGATACGGGCTGTTGTAGAAAACAGTACGATTCCTGTAATCGAAACAGGAACAGGCAACTGTCATGTCTATGTGGATGAATCTGCGAATCTTGATATGGCAGTATCTATCATCATGAATGCCAAAACACAACGAGTTGGTGTCTGCAATGCATGTGAATCCCTTTTGATCCATCGAAGTGTAAAAGATGCGCTGCTGCCGAGTCTGGGAAATAAGCTGAAGGAAAAACAGGTAGAAATTCGTGGAGATCAGGATGTTCTTTCTCTGATTCCGCAAGGAATACCGGCCTCCGAAGATGATTGGGGAAAGGAGTATCTTGATTATATTATTTCCATGAAAGTCGTAGATTCCGTGGAGGAAGCAATCGCTCATATCAACAGATATAACACCGGACACTCCGAGGCAATCATTACAGAGAATTATTCTCATGCTCAGAAATTTCTCGATGAAGTGGATGCAGCCTGTGTTTATGTGAATGCTTCCACGCGTTTTACCGATGGATTTGAATTCGGATACGGTGCAGAAATCGGTATCAGTACCCAAAAATTGCATGCAAGAGGACCGATGGGACTTCTTGCCCTTACCACAACAAAATATATCATTTACGGAAATGGACAGATTCGTCCATAAACGTTCTTTTGAAGCATCATATTCGAAAGCCACCATTTCTACATGGTATACTTCTGATATGATGCTTTTCCACTTTGTTCTTCCGGTACTATTCTTTCCTCTTTATGCATATACTAGTGCAGAGAACTTTGTAGTCTCATCCTTTTTATCGGATAACGCATAGAATAATGCAGACAGGAGGAAGAATTATATGATACAAAATCAGAACCATACCAGTGAAGAAATCAGTCAAAGCTTGAAAATGCTTGCTGAAAAATATACCGATTTTGTTATTTTCAGAGTGATTGGCAGCAGTCATGACGGGCGACCTATATCCATGATCCGGATCGGACTTGGATTGGAATCCCTGGTACTCACAGCCGGCATTCATGGACAAGAGTCTGTAAATCCCGGTATTCTGACAAAGATGGCAGAAGAGTACTGTAAATCCTATTCAGATCATACGCTCATCTCAAACTATCCGGTCAGAGAGCTATTAAACCGTTGTTCCGTTATTATCCTGCCCCTTTTGAATCCGGATGGATATGAAATCGTTTTTCAGGGATTTTCATGTATCAGGAATCCAATTCTACGTCAGATGTGCAAAATGCGCGGAATCGACAGTGCACTATGGAAATACAATGCCAGAGGCGTTGATCTTAACTGTAATTTTCCGGGCAGGTCTTATGAACACCAAAAGTTAGGAGAATATCCGGCAAGTGAACAGGAAACTCAGGCACTTATGAAACTTTTTGATGAATATGAAACCATAGGCTATCTTGATTTTCATTCCAGAGGGAGAATTATTTGTTATTATCGACAGTCGATGCCTTATTCCTATAACAAAAGGAATCATAAACTTGCAAGATCTATGCAGAAAATATCAGATTACAGTCTTGAAAAGTGGGAGGGAGAATCGGATACTGCCAGTTATGGAGGAAACCCTGTGAACTATTATTCACAGCTTCTCGGAAAACCTGCACTTCTTGTGGAAACCCTTAAAAATAACACAACCCTTTCACCCGATCCGGAACATTGGGAACGTACATATCAGGAGATTCGAATGATGCCTTTGGAAATTATCAATAAAACTTGAAACCGGAACACCAGATTGGTATAATGCATTGTGGTGTAAAATGCAAATTACAGATAAAAGGAGAAATCATGGATCAATATACATTTGTACAGGAACCGCCGACAGGCCTTTCCGAATCAGAACGTCAGTATTTCTTTATGAATCAGGCAAGAGAAAAACTGAAGCAAAAAGAGAAGGAACTGGGAAGACCGCTGACCTTTTGTGTGACTACCTTCGGTTGTCAGATGAACGCCAGAGATTCCGAAAAACTGGAAGGGGTTCTTGAAAATATCGGTTATACCAAAGCTGTCATCGAGGAAGACGCTGATTTTGTCATCTACAATACCTGTACGGTCAGAGAAAATGCCAATCAGCGCGTATATGGCCGTCTTGGATATCTCGGAAGCATGAAAAAGAAAAAACCTCACATGATGATTGCTCTCTGTGGCTGTATGATGCAGGAGCCACATGTGGTAGAAAAACTGAAAAAAAGCTATCGTTTTGTCAATCTTATCTTCGGTACTCACAATATTTTCAAGTTCGGTGAGCTTCTCTGCCGTGCTATGGATTCTGACAGAATGATTATTGATATCTGGAAAGATACAACACAGATTGTGGAGAACCTCCCGGTGGATCGGAAGTATGCTTTCAAATCCGGGGTGAACATTATGTTCGGGTGCAACAATTTCTGCAGCTACTGTATTGTTCCTTATGTTCGTGGACGGGAACGCAGCCGTAATCCGGAGGATATTATTGAAGAGATTCGAAATCTCACAAAAGATGGTGTGGTAGAAGTAATGCTTCTGGGACAGAATGTGAACTCCTACGGAAAAAATCTGGAACACCCGATAAGCTTTGCACAGCTTTTGGAACAAATTGAAAAGATCGAAGGACTGAAGCGCATCCGCTTTATGACTTCTCATCCGAAAGATCTTTCCGATGATCTGATTCAGGTGATGGCCAAGAGCCAGAAAATCTGCGGACATCTTCATCTGCCGCTTCAGTCAGGAAGCAGCCGGATCCTGAAAGTGATGAACCGGCATTATACGAAAGAAAGCTATCTGGAACTGGTTGATAAAATCCGAAAGGCTGTACCGGATATTTCTTTGACCACTGACATTATTGTAGGTTTTCCGGGTGAGACCGAAGAGGATTTTCAGGAAACTCTGGACGTTGTAAGAAAAGTGCGCTATGACAGTGCATTTACATTTATTTATTCCAAACGGACAGGCACTCCGGCAGCCGCTATGGAAAATCAGGTGCCGGAAGACATTGTAAAAGACCGTTTTGACCGTCTGCTGGAAGAAGTACAGCAAATTTCCAAAGAAATGTCAGGAAGATTCGCGGGAACCGTTCAGGAAGTTCTGGTAGAAGGAATCAATGACCAGGATGAAACTCTTGTAACCGGAAGAATGAGTAATAATCTTCTGGTACATTTTCCGGGAGATGCCTCAATGATTGGTACTTTCTGTCAGGTACGACTGGATGTCTGCAAAGGATTTTATTATATGGGAACCGCCATATAAGAGAGGAAGGACAAAAGTTTGGCAAATTTATCACCAATGATGCAGCACTATGTGCAGACTAAAAATGAATATAAAGACTGTATTTTATTTTATCGTCTGGGAGATTTCTATGAGATGTTCTTTGAGGATGCAGTTACTGTATCCAGAGAACTCGAACTGACCCTGACAGGAAAAGACTGTGGACTGGAAGAACGTGCTCCCATGTGCGGAGTTCCTTATCATGCAGCAGAAACTTATATTAACCGTCTGATTGAAAAAGGATATAAAGTAGCCATCTGTGAACAGATGGAAGATCCCCGTCAGGCAAAAGGCATGGTAAAAAGAGAAGTGATCCGCGTCGTAACTCCGGGTACAAATCTGAATACACAGGAACTGGATGAAGGAAAAAACAATTATCTGATGTCCGTTGTATGTATGTCTGACCGATATGGTATTTCCGCAGCGGATATCACCACAGGCGACTGCTACGTGACAGAAGTGGACAAGGAACGGAAACTTCTGGATGAAATCAATAAGTTCTCACCGGCGGAGATCATATGCAATGATGCCTTTTTTATGAGTGGAATTGATATGGAAGATCTGAGACATCGGCTTCATATTTCAGTTTCTGCTCTGGATTCCTGGTATTTTGGCGACGAGATGTGTCACCAGACTCTGCAGGAGCATTTTAAAGTGTCTTCTCTGGAAGGACTGGGACTGAAGGATTATGATATCGGTATCATAGCAGCAGGAGCTATGTTCCGCTATCTTCTGGAAACTCAGAAAAATGCCCTTGTTCATATGAATAAAGTTACACCTTATACAACGGAAAAGTATATGGTCATCGACAGTTCCAGCCGCAGAAATCTGGAACTGGTAGAAACATTACGAGAAAAACAGAAGCGCGGCTCCCTTTTATGGGTGCTTGATAAGACAAAAACAGCTATGGGTGCCCGTATGCTGCGAAGCTTCGTGGAACAGCCGCTGATTGATGCTGACGAAATCAACGAGCGTCTGGATGCCATCACGGAAATGAATCTCCAGGCCATGCTTCGGGAAGAAATCCGTGAATACCTGAATCCGGTATATGACCTGGAACGACTGGTAAGCCGGATCAGCTACCGATCTGCCAATCCCAGAGATCTTATCGCATTTAAGACCTCTCTGGAAATGCTTCCGCATATTAAAAATCTTTTGAATAATTTTACCAGTCCTTTGTTAGTTCGCATTAATGAGCAGATGGATGGATTGGAAGATCTTTTTGCCCTGATTGATGCTTCGATCGGAGAAGATCCTCCGATGACGGTAAAAGAGGGCGGAATTATAAAAGACGGTTATAATGAGCAGGTAGACAAATACCGCAGTTCCAAGACAGAAGGGAAGACTTGGCTGGCACAGCTGGAAGCAGAAGAAAAAGAAAAAACCGGAATCCGAAACCTCCGGATCAAATACAACAAAGTATTTGGTTATTACCTGGAAGTTACCAACAGCTTTAAAGATCTGGTTCCGGATTATTATATGAGAAAACAGACATTGACCAATGCGGAACGCTATATTACACCAAAGTTAAAAGAACTGGAAGATATGATTCTTGGTGCGGAAGATAAGCTGTATGCACTGGAATATGACCTGTTCTGTGAAATCCGTGACAAAATTGCCCTTGAAATTCCCAGGATTCAACAGACAGCAAAAGCGGTAGCACTTCTTGATGTATTTGCTTCTCTGTCTGTGGCAGCACAGAGAAATAATTATGTACGTCCTGTGGTCAATACGAAAGGGATTATCGATATTAAAGGGGGTCGCCATCCGGTAGTCGAAAAAATGATCAGCAATGACATGTTCATTTCCAATGATACTTATCTGGATAACGGAGCAAAGAGAGTTTCTATTATCACAGGTCCCAATATGGCCGGTAAATCAACTTACATGCGACAGACTGCATTGATCGTTCTGATGGCACAGATTGGTTCCTTTGTGCCTGCAGATAAGGCCAAAATCGGTGTAGTGGACAGAATTTTTACCCGTGTGGGTGCTTCCGATGACCTGGCAAGCGGACAGAGTACTTTTATGGTGGAGATGACAGAAGTTGCCAACATTCTGCGCAATGCCACATCGAAAAGTCTTCTGATCCTTGATGAGATTGGAAGAGGTACCAGTACTTTTGACGGACTTTCGATCGCGTGGGCAGTGATCGAACATATCAGCAACACCAAGCTTCTGGGTGCCAAGACACTCTTCGCTACTCATTATCATGAACTTACAGAGCTGGAAGGAAAAATTCCTGGCGTCAATAATTACTGTATCGCTGTAAAAGAAAAAGGTGATGATATTGTTTTTCTCCGAAAAATCGTAAAAGGCGGTGCAGACAAAAGCTATGGTATTCAGGTTGCCAAACTGGCCGGTGTTCCGGACAGTGTGATTGACCGGGCAAAAGAACTGGTAGACGAACTGGTCAGTGCGGATATTACCGGTGCCATTAAAGATATGGCACAAAGCCATAAAAAGATAAAACCCAAACAGGTTCATTACGATGAAGTGGATCTGGAACAAATTTCCCTGTTTGACACAGTAAAAGATCAGGATATTTTGGAGGAACTGCAGTCCATCGATATCTCAAATCTGACCCCTGTGGATGCCCTGAATACTTTGTATCGTCTTCAGAACAAATTGAAAAACCGCTGGCAGGGATAAACAAACAGCAATAAATAACCAACAGGAGGATTTATGAAGAGACAAATTTCCGTTCTTGATCAAAACACCATTGATAAAATCGCAGCGGGTGAGGTAGTAGAACGTCCCGCGTCTGTTGTTAAGGAGCTTGTGGAAAATGCCATCGATGCCGGTGCCAGTGCCGTCACCGTTGAAATCAAAGAAGGCGGCATTTCCTTTATCAGAATCACAGACAATGGTTCCGGAATTGAAAAAGCACAGGTACCGCTTGCCTTTTTACGGCATGCCACCAGTAAAATACGGGGTGTGGATGACTTGCTTTGTATTTCTTCCCTTGGATTTCGCGGAGAAGCTTTGTCCAGTATAGCCGCTGTCTCACAGGTTGAGCTGATCACGAAACCGCATGAACAACTGATCGGTGTCCGTTATCTCATCGAAGGTGGGAAGGAAAAGGGAATGGAAGAAATCGGTGCGCCTGACGGCACTACATTTTTAATCCGAAATTTGTTTTATAATACACCGGCCAGAGCTAAATTTCTGAAAACACCCACCACAGAAGCTGGCTATATCAGCAGTTTTATTGAACAACTGGCTTTGTCTCATCCTCACATTTCTTTTAAATATATGCAAAACGGCCAGACAAAATTACATACTTCCGGAAATAACAATCTGAAAGAAGTAATCTACCAGATCTATGGAAGAGATATTACAAAAGAATTGATTGAAATCCATACGTCTGATGTATCCGGTGATTTTCAAATTCATGGCTTTATCGGAAAGCCTGTTATTTCCAGAGGCAACCGAAATTTTGAAAATTACTATGTAAACGGACGGTATGTAAAAAGTAAGATTATTATGAAGGCCATAGAAGATGCTTATCATACTTTTATGATGCAGCATAAATATCCGTTCACTTCATTGTATCTTACAATCAACGGAGAAGATGTGGATATCAATGTCCATCCGACCAAAATGGAAGTACGTTTTTCCCATCAGGAACAGGTGTATAAAAATGTATACCAGGCTGTCCTTGACGGATTGTCACACAGGGAACTGATTCCCGAAGTTACAATAAAAGAACCGGATAAAAAATCAGAGAAAGAAAATTTATCTCATAAACCCAGACAGCCGATCCATACACCGGAACCCTTTGAGAACAAACGACGTATTCTGGAACAAACACAGAAAATCCCGGAACAGGAAGCACCGATACAGAAAATCCCGTTACGGGAAACTTTGGTACCGGAAACTCCAATACCAAGAGCACCGATACGGGAAACTCCTGTATATCATAAAAGTGCAAACAAAGATAACACCCCACAGGAAAAAGTTCCTGTTATAAATGAGGACCCACAGAAAAAATCGGAACAGAAGCCGGAACAGATGGAATTGTTCGATGGCATTTTATTGTCACCGGATGCAAAAAAGCACCATAATATTATCGGACAGGTGTTTGACACTTACTGGCTGGTTCAGATGGAAGATAAACTGTACATTATCGACCAGCATGCAGCTCATGAAAAAGTGCTGTATGAACGTATTGTAAAGGAAATGAAAGATCGAAAAATAACTTCCCAGCTATTAAGTCCGCCTATGATTATTTCACTGAATCTTCAGGAATGTGACAAACTGAACACCTATATGCATGTTTTTACTTCTCTGGGATTTGAGATTGAAGTGTTTGGCAGACAGGAGTATAGTATCCGTGCCGTACCGCAGAATCTATATGGTCTTACACAGGAAGATTTCTTTATTGAAATACTGGATCATCTGGAGGAAACCCCTATATCAAAAGCACCGGATGTACTTTCCGACCGTATGGCAACGATGGCATGTAAAGCAGCGGTAAAAGGAAATCAGAAGTTATCTTCACAAGAAGCGATCGCTCTGATCGATGAACTTCTCACATTGGATAATCCATACAATTGTCCGCATGGACGTCCGACCATTATATCCATGACAAAATATGAACTGGAGAAAAAATTCAAACGAATTGTGTAGGTGAATACTATTGAAAAAACCTTTGATCATACTTACGGGTCCGACTGCTGTCGGAAAAACAAAGCTATCCATCAAACTGGCCCGGGCAGTAAACGGAGAGATCATCTCCGCTGATTCTATGCAGATATACCGCTATATGGATATTGGTTCCGCCAAGATCCGGCCGGAGGAAATGGAAGAAATTCCCCATCATCTGGTAGACTGTCTGGATCCGGATGAAGAATTCAATGTGGTAAGATTTCAGAAAATGGCAAAAGAAGCCATGGAAGATATCTATGCTCGAAACCGGATTCCGCTCCTTGTGGGAGGAACCGGATTTTACATTCAGGCGGTCACCGGTGATATTGATTTTACAGAATGCGGGGAAGATAATAGCTATCGAAAAGAATTAGAAAAAAAAGCAAAAGAACAGGGAGCCAAGGTGCTTCACCGTATGCTTTCGGAAGTAGATCCGGAATCTGCTCTTGCTATTCACGCTAACAATACGAAGCGTGTGATACGAGCACTGGAATATTATCAGCAAACAGGAGAACCTATCTCTCTTCACAATCAGCAACAACGCCAAAAGGAATCTCCGTACAATCTCGCATATTTTGTCCTGAATGATGAACGTAGCCGTCTATATAAGCGTATCGATGCCAGGATCGATGAAATGCTTCGGGAAGGGCTTGTGGACGAAGTGAAACATTTACAGCAGATGGGATATCATAAAGGAATGGTTTCCATGCAGGGTCTGGGATATAAAGAAATCCTATCTTATCTGGATGGAACCTGGAGTCTTGAAGAAGCTGTCTATATATTGAAAAGGGACACCCGTCATTTTGCCAAACGACAGATTACCTGGTTTAAACGGGAACGAAATGTGGAATGGTTTCATAAACCGGATTATGATTATGATGAAAATAAGATCCTGGAAGGGATGCTTCAGTCACTGAGAAGCAAATCCATCCTCCCACAGGATTAAGATAGAAAGAGGGAAATCAATGAATACTATTATGACAAAAGAAATGTACCGAACCATGGGTATTGATGATAAAGTTTTTACATTTGGACAGGAAATTGCAGAAAATCTGAAGGAACGTTTTGATACGATCAATAAAGTAGCTGAATATAATCAGCTGAAAGTAGTGCATGCCATGCAGAAATGCAGAGCCAGTGAAGCCTGCCTGTATTCTTCCAGCGGTTACGGATATAATGATATCGGACGGGACACACTGGAAGATATCTATGCGGAAACCTTTCATACAGAATCTGCACTTGTACGTCCACAGATTGCCTGCGGGACCCATGCGCTTGCCGTTGCTTTATCCGGAAATCTCCGTCCGGGAGACGAACTGCTTTCACCTGTAGGCAAACCATACGATACCCTGGAAGAGGTAATCGGAATCCGTCCTTCAAATGGTTCCCTTGCCGAATATGGTATTACTTACCGGCAGGTAGATCTTCTGGAAGACGGTTCCTTTGACTATGAGAATATCAAAAAAGCCATCAATGAAAAGACAAAACTGATCACAATTCAGCGTTCTAAGGGATATCAGACACGACCAACCCTTTCTGTTGCAAGAATCGGTGAGTTGATAGCTTTCGTCAAAGAAATGAAACCGGATGTAATCTGTATGGTAGATAACTGCTATGGAGAATTTGTGGAAACCATTGAACCGACGGATGTGGGCGCAGATCTTATGGTTGGCTCACTGATCAAGAATCCGGGTGGCGGGCTTGCTCCTATCGGAGGATATATTGTCGGTAAAAAACAATATGTTGAAAATGCCGCTTATCGCCTTACTTCACCGGGACTTGGGAAAGAAGTAGGTGCTACTCTCGGTGTTAATCTCCAGTTCTATCAGGGATTTTTCCTTGCACCTACTGTGACTGCTGCAGCGCTGAAAGGTGCTATCTTTGCGGCTAACATTTATGAAAGACTGGGATTTTCTGTAGTACCCAACTCAACGGAAAGCCGTCATGACATTATCCAGGCTGTAACACTGGGTTCTGCTGAACGTGTTATCGCTTTCTGTAAAGGAATTCAGGCTGCTGCGCCTATTGACAGTTATGTAGATCCGGAGCCCTGGGCTATGCCCGGCTATGACAGTGATGTGATCATGGCTGCCGGAGCTTTTGTACAAGGCTCCTCTATTGAATTGAGTGCTGACGGTCCGATAAAACCTCCCTATGCTGTATATTTCCAGGGTGGACTTACCTGGGAGCATGCAAAACTGGGAATTATGATGAGCCTGCAAAAATTATATGAAAAAGGATTGGTTGAACTGCCATGAAAAAAATTGTGGTCATCGGTGGCGGCGCTTCGGGACTGATGAGTGCCGTCTGGGCAGCCAGATGCGGAGCATCTGTCACCATACTGGAACATAATGATAAAACAGGGAAAAAAATTCTTGCTACCGGAAACGGGAAATGCAATCTCACAAATACCAATCAGGGACCTTCTTTTTACCGAAGCTCAGAAACAGATTTTCCCTGGGAAATCATTCGGCAATTTCCGTTATCAGATACGATTCGTTTCTTTTCTGAACTGGGTATCTACACCAAAAATAAAAATGGTTGGATGTACCCTTACAGTGAACAGGCTTCAAGTGTAGCTCAGGTCCTTGAGATGGAAGCACGCTATCGGAAAGTAAAAATAAAAACCCGGGAAGAAGTTACAGATATTCAAAAAAACACCGACGGATACTGCGTCATCACTAAAACATGGAAATATGACTGCGACCGTGTGATCATCTGCTGTGGTAGTTGTGCCTCCCAGGTTGAGGGAAGCAGCAGCAGTGGATATGAACTTGCCAGAAAACTGGGACATCATGTGATTGAACCCATGCCTGCACTGACTGCCATAAAAGCAAAGGGGGATTATTTTTCCAAATGGGCCGGTGTTCGGATGGATGGGATACTTCGTCTGGAGATAGAGGGTTCTGTTTTAAAAAAAGAGCGAGGAGAAATTTTGTTTACAGACTACGGAATTTCCGGTATCGCTGTCTTTCAGCTGAGCCGATATGCCGTAAGAGCCGTAAGAGAAGGATGCAGTGTCAATTTCCATCTGGATCTTATGCCTGATTTTTCGACGGAAGGGCTGACAGCTTTTCTGAAAAAACGAAAATCGGACTGTCCTTATAAAACATTGTCGGAACTGTTGATTGGACTTATTCCTGGGAAAATCATACCTGTACTGGCTGACAGTAAAGAAAATCTGGAAAAGACAGCCGAAAATATCAAAAACTGGGTCGTACCCGTTAAAGATGCCTATTCCATGTCTCATGCGCAGGTATGTTCCGGGGGAGTAGATGTCCTTCAGCTTAACGCTCAGCTTCAGTCACGTCTCCATCCCGGCATTTATTTTGCCGGAGAGGTGGTCGATGTTGACGGACCTTGCGGAGGATATAATCTGCAGTGGGCCTGGTCAAGCGGTGCAGTGGCAGGAAAAGCAGCCGCAGAATAATTGATATGAATAACTTTTTACCCTGATTTGTAAAAAAGGAGTAGTATATGATTCGTATATCACAGATCAAACTTCCCATTCACCACGATCAATCGCTGCTTGTGGAAAAAATCTGTCAACAACTAAAAATTCATCCGGAAGACATTATTTCCTGGAAAATTATCCGCCGTTCGGTGGACGCCCGCAAAAAACCGGATTTAAAATTTGTATATACCGTCGAAGTAGAAACAGAAAAAGAAAGAAAAATAGCCAACCGGCTTCGAAAAGTTAACGATAAAAATCTTATGTTAATCAATCCACAAAAATACTGTCTTCCTGTCAGCGGAACAGAACGACTTTCCTGTCGTCCTGTTATCATAGGGAGTGGCCCCGCCGGACTTTTCTGTGCATGGCTACTGGCAAAAACCGGATACAAACCCATGGTTCTGGAAAGAGGAGAGAAAGCAGCAGACCGTAAAAAACAGGTGGATGCTTTCTGGAACGGTCAACCGCTCAATCCTAACAGCAACGTACAGTTCGGTGAAGGCGGTGCCGGAACATTTTCTGACGGCAAACTTAACACCTCTGTAAAAGATCCTTCCGGAAGAAACAGAAAAGTATTGGAACTTTTTGTCGAATGTGGTGCTCCGGAACAGATTTTATACGATCATAAACCGCACCTGGGAACAGATCTGCTGATCACGATAATTACAAATCTGCGCAGGCAGATTGAGAATATGGGCGGAACCTTCTGTTTTAACAGCCAGGTTACCGATTTTTTCATTGAAAACAATACGATAAAGAAAATTGAAATAAATCATGAGGACTGGATGGAGGTACAGGTACTTGTTCCTGCTATTGGTCACAGTGCCAGAGATACCTTCGAGATGATGAAAAAACGGGGAATTGCCATGGAAGCCAAATCCTTTGCCGTGGGAGTGCGCATTGAACATCCACAGGAGATGATCAATCAAAGTCAGTACGGTCTTGCAAAAGTAGATGAATTGGGAGCCGCAAATTATAAACTGACTCACCAGCTTCCTGACGGAAGAGGTATCTATTCTTTCTGTATGTGTCCCGGCGGTTATGTAGTGAATGCTTCTTCCGAAGAAGGTTTTCTTGCGGTAAATGGTATGAGTTATCATGCCAGAGACAGTAGAAATGCTAACAGTGCTATGATCGTTACTGTAAGTCCATCCGACTATACAGACTATGCATTCAACTATTTATCCGGGATAAACAGTACGGAAGCTGACAGGATCCATGAAGATCCACTCTCTGGTATGTATTTTCAAAGATTTCTGGAACAGTCTGCTTTCAAGTTATGTGATGGTAAAATACCGGTTCAGACATTTGAAGATTTTTGTGCCGGAAAAACAAGTACCTCTTTTGGAGATGTTACTCCCTGTATGAAGGGAGAGTATGCTTTTGGAAACCTTGCCGGGATTTTTCCGCCGTTTCTTCACCATTCCCTAAGTAAGGGGATTTCTGCCTGCGGAAGCAAAATCAAAGGTTTTAATCGTCCGGATGCGCTTCTTTCAGGTGTAGAGAGCAGGACCTCTTCCCCAGTAAAGATCCCAAGAAGCGAAGATTACCTTTCTAATATTGAGGGTATTTACCCCTGTGGAGAAGGGGCCGGATATGCAGGAGGGATCACCTCTGCAGCCATGGACGGACTTCGCGTAGCAGAAGCAATCTGTAAAAAATATGTGAATTTCACCTGATTACGGTATACTTTACAACGATTTTATGCTAGAATGTTAACCGGATTATAGGATTTTTTTGCTCTCTGCCTGAAGAGACAGCAAGGAGGGCAATATGAACAATAATCATTCCATCAAAGAAATACCAACCGATGAACGTCCTTATGAGAAATGTCTGCTTCGGGGACCGGAAACGTTAACTGACAGTGAACTGCTGGCAGTGATTCTGCGTTCCGGAACAAAAGGGATCTCATCCATTGAACTGGCACGCAAAGTACTGGAAGCCGGAAGAGAGGAAGGTCTTTTAGGTATTCATCATCTATCTTTTCAAGAATTGTTGGATATCCGTGGGATCGGTCAGGTAAAAGCGATACAGATCAAATGCATTGGTGAATTATCAAAGAGGATTGCTGTTTTATCAGCAAAAAAACTTCTTGACTTTCAGAATCCGGATACCATCGCAGATTATTATATGGAACGGATGCGGCATGAAGAACAGGAAATGATGATTTGTATGATGCTGAATACGAAAAGCCAGCTTTTAGGAGAAGAGATCATAGGAAAGGGAACAGTGAATGCTTCTTTAGTTTCCCCCAGAGATTTGATACTGGCGGCCTTCCGTTATCACGCCGTCTATATCATTCTGGTACATAATCATCCAAGCGGTAACCCTCACCCCAGTAATGAAGATGTTTTATTTACACAAAGGATACGGGAAGTATGCAGTCTTGTTGACATTCCTCTTTTAGACCATATCGTGATAGGGGATCAGCGATATTTCAGTTTTCATAAAGAAGGAATTTTAGACTGAAAGGTGCAAAACAGAAGGGATATGCATTTATGTTTACAAACCATGTATATGGAATTGATCTGGGAAGTAACATGATTAAAATTTATTCCCAGAGAAGTGACGAAATCTTAAAAGAGAGAAATATGATCGCCATACGGAATAAGGAAGATGTCCTGGCGGTGGGAGATGAAGCATATGAAATGTTTGAGAAAAATCCCACTAATGTAGAAGTGACTTCGCCCATGTCCGGTGGTATGATTGCAAATATCAGTCAGCTCGAGATTGTTCTCCAGATGCTGCTTGAAAAAACCGGACGCAGTGTAGGACGCCACCCGGTGATTTACTTTGCCGTTCCGGTAGATATGACAGAGATAGAAAAAAGGGCCTATTACGCGGTTGCACAAAGCGGCCGCTTTCGTAAAAGTAAGGTGTTGCTGGTAGAGCGACCGATTGTTGATGCGCTTGCTCTTGGAATTCCCATCATTAAAGCAAAAGGATCTATGATCGTAAACATAGGTGCAGCCGCGACAGAGGTTTCTGTCATTGCGGATAATCGTGTAATCATCAGCAAGCTTATTCCGCTGGGAGGAGATCATTTTACCCAGGATATTCTGACAAACATCAGAAGAAGAAATAATTTTTTTGTCAGCCAGAGAACGGCAGGAAGACTTAAAGCGTCTCTTGCGGACCTGAAACAGGAGAAAAAGCTTGCGCGAAAGATTATCGGTATGGACTGTGTTTCCGGTCTTCCGAGAGAGAGGATTGTTACCTCCGCCACGATCAATGAATCTATTCTGAATTCTGTAAAGGGAATTGCTGCTGAGATCAGGACTTTCCTGGAAAGGACACCGCCACAAATCCATAAAGTCATTCTTGCCGAAGGAATCTACCTTACCGGAGGAAGTACCATGATTCCCAATATTGACCGTGTATTATCGGAGCAGATCGGTTGTCCTATTCTGCTATCCAAATATTACGATCTTTGTACCGTTTACGGTCTGAAGGAAATCGTCACCCATGATGCGCTGCATCACTGGGCATTTACTCCCAAAAATCGTAAGAGACAGTAAAGGAGTTATCATGAAAAAGAATTCCAGACATAAACTCAAAACGAAACATTTGATTACGATGATGACCATCCTGTGTATCGGGCTTATCGTCTTATCCTTATCATCCAGATTTTCATTTGCACCTGTACGAAGTGCTCTTGGTTATATTGTTGTTCCGTTCCAGAATGGAATCAATCAGGTAGGAACCTGGATGAACGATCAGAAAAAAGGATTCCAGAGCATGAAATCCCTTGCTGAAGAAAATGAAAAGCTGAAAGAGCAGGTCGATGAACTGAAAGTAAAGAATAGCAATCTGGTTCAGGACCAGGAAGAAGCCGAACGTCTTCGGGCTCTTTATAATCTGGATCAGGAGTATTCCGAGTATGAAAAGATCGGTGCTCAGGTTATCGGAAAAGATGCAGGAAACTGGTACAGTACTTTTATCATCAACAGGGGAAACGAAGACGGTGTAGAGACTGATATGAATGTCATCGCTGACGGCGGACTTGTCGGAATCGTTACAGGGACCGGTGCACACTGGGCAACTGTCCGTTCTATCATTGACGACAGCAGTAATGTCAGTGCCTCTGTTACATCCATTTCCCAGAACTGTATGGTAACAGGTGATCTGGAAATGATGGATGAAGGAAAAATTCGTTTTATTCAACTTACAGACAAAGAAAATCAGGTGCAGGAAGGAGATAAAGTAGTCACTTCTTCCGTGAGTAATAAATTTTTGAAAGGCATTCTGATTGGCTATATCAGTGGAGTACAGGATGATTCCAATAATCTGACAAAAAATGGAACGATTATACCGGCTGTTGATTTTAGTGATATCCAGGAAGTACTTGTTATTAAACAGCTAAAACAGCAGGCGGAAGAGGAAGGAGCAGAAGAATGAAAAGAAAAGTGACTCTTGCTGTATTAATACTGTTCACTTTTATTCTGCAGAGCACTGTGTTTCAGTCACTTGCCATAGCTTCCATAACCCCTAATCTGTTATTGATCCTTACGGTATCCTTCGGTTTCATGAGAGGAAAGAAGGAAGGGCTGTTTGTCGGTTTTTTCTGTGGCCTGTTGATTGACATATTCTATGGAAATCTGGTAGGATTCTATGCATTAATTTATATGTATATCGGATATCTCAATGGTTTCCTGTATAAAGTTTTCTATGATGAAGATGTAAAAGTGCCTATGGTTCTGGTCGCCGTCAGCGATCTGGCTTACGGCCTGGCAATCTATATACTGCAGTTTATGCTGAGGGGACGTCTGGGTATCTTTAATTATCTCAGACATATTATAATTCCGGAAATGGTTTATACCGTATTGATTACCGTAATCCTGTACCGTCTGCTTTATAAGCTGAATCACTGGCTTACGGAGAGTGAATGGGAGGGACCAAGATTACCCTGATGAAAAGAATAAAAAAATTTTTAAAGAAAAATTCAATACCCAGACATGTGATACTGATTATCATTTTTCTTTTTATGTTCCTTGTACTGATCCAAAAGCTTTTTTCTCTGCAGATCATTCACGGACAGGAATATGCTGATAATTTCAGTATAATGACTACCAAAACCCGTACCTTAAAAAGCACCAGAGGAAATGTTTATGACAGGAACGGCAATGTTCTTGCATCCAATGAGCTTTCTTACTCTGTTACTTTGGAAGACAATGGTTCCTACAGCACCACCAGAGAAAAAAATCTTTCATTAAACGGTGAAATTTATAAAATTGTCAAAATCATCGAAGAACACGGGGATACCATCAATCGGGATTTTCATGTCATTCTGGATGAAGCCGGAAGGTTTGCCTATGATGTGGAAGGGGTATCACTATCCCGTTTTAAAGCTGACGTATACGGCTACAATAAAATTGATGAACTGAAACCAGAGGAAGCGAATGCGTCCGCAGAAAAAATAATCAAAGATCTGTCAGAACGTTTCGGTATTGTTAATAATGACAGACCTTATACAGAAAAAGAGCTTACTGATGCCGGATTACCCGAATCGTTCACCAATGAAGAACTTCTGAAGATCATAACCGTACGTTACGCTCTTTTTACCACAAGTTTCCGTAAATATATGCCGGTAACAATCGCTACTGATGTAAGTGAAGAAACTGTAGCATCGATTCTGGAAAATCAGAATGAGCTTCAGGGGGTGGATATCGAAGAAGATTCTATCCGGTTTTATACCGACAGTGTTTATTTTGCTTCCATTCTGGGATATACCGGTAAAATTTCATCAGAAGAACTTGCCGATCTGAAAGAAGAGAATCCGGATGCCGGATATTCCACCACTTCTATTGTTGGAAAATCAGGTATTGAACAGGTGATGGAAACAACTCTGCAGGGAAAAGACGGATCTGAAAAGGTATATGTTGACAGTATGGGAAAAGTTCTGGAGATTGATGAAGACTCAAGAGTAGAACCTACGCAGGGAAACGATGTATATCTGACGATTGACAAAGATCTTCAGATCGCATGTTATAAAATCCTGGAACAGCAGATTGCCAGTATTGTAGTTGCCAATATCCGCAATATCAAAACCTTTGAAGCAGATGAAGATACCGATGCATCTACGATTCCGATTCCGATATACGATGTATATTATGCGCTTGTAAACAATTCCATTATTGATATTACACATTTCACGGAAGAAGATGCCAGTCAGACAGAACAGAAGATTGAAAAAGTTTTCGAAAGAAAGCAGGAAGAAGTATTCCAACAGATCAGTGATGAACTGACCGGTGTGGATCCTGTTCCTTATTCTGAACTCAGTGATGAAATGCAGGGGTATGTAAGCTATATTGTCAATGAACTGCTGATGAGCAAAACAGGAATTCTTTCTGAGACTGCTATTGATAAAAATGATCCAACCTATAAAGCATGGGCTTCTGAGGAATCCATCAGCCTTCAGGAGTATCTGACATATGCGGCCAGCCAGAACTGGATTGATATTTCACAGATTTCAGATAAGAACACCTATCTGGACTCCACAGAAGTTTATCAGGAGCTTGCTTCTTATATTTCATCTTACCTGAAAGATGATACAGAATTTAATAAAACGCTTTACAAGTATATGCTTCTTGATGATGAAATTTCGGGAAATGACCTGTGTATCATACTCTACGATCAAGGATTTCTTTCAAAGGATGATGGTGTATATGAAAGCTTTATCTCCGGAAATACTTCTGCCATGGATCTTATGATTTCCAAAATATCCAATCTGGAGATCACACCAGCGCAGCTTGCTCTGGATCCCTGCTCTGGTTCTATCGTCATTGTTGACCCAAACAATGGTGAAACACTGGCCTGTGTATCTTATCCGGGATATGATAATAATCGTCTGGCCAATAATATGGATGTGGCGTATTATCGCCAGTTAAGTAAAGATTTATCCAAACCGTTCTATAATAAAGCAACACAGGAGCGAACTGCTCCCGGTTCCACTTTTAAACCGATTACAGCCATTGCTGGTCTCTGCGAAGGTGTAATTGATGATAATACTTACATCAACTGTAACGGTACTTTCGACAAAATTCAGGCTTCTGATCTGGATTGCTGGTATAAACCTGGTCATGGACTGCTTTCCGTGACTGGTGGTATTACCAACTCCTGTAATATCTTTATGAGTGAAACTGCTTACCGACTGGGGCAGGACATAGACGGTAATTTTTCTGACAGCAGAGCTACTGAACAATTGATGAAATATGCAGAATTATTCAATATGGACAAGAAATCCGGTCTGGAGATTGCAGAGGCAAGTCCAAGGGTTTCTGATCAGCTTCCTATTCCTTCCTCTATTGGACAGGGTACTCACAATTATACGACTTCCCAACTGGCTCGCTATGTAGCAACACTGGCGAACAGCGGAACAAGCTATAATATTTCACTCTTAGATAAAACCACAGATTCTGAAGGAAATATACTGGAAGATTATACCCCTGAGGTTTTAAGTACCATTACCCTCGACCAGTGGATCTGGAATGATGTGCATGAAGGTATGGAAGGTGTTATAAAGAATGATTCCAACTGGCCGATCTTCCAGGATCTTCAGGTTTCTCTTGCCGGTAAAACCGGTACCGCACAGCAGTCTTACAAAAGAGCCAATCATGGTCTGTTTGTCGGCTATGCACCGGCAGATGAACCCGAGATTGCCATGGCTGTCCGTATTGCATACGGCTATTCTTCTACAAACGCTGAATATGTTGCAAAAGATGTGCTGAACTATTATTTTGATCTTAAAGATGAGACAGAAATTCTCACAGGTCAGGTAAACTCAAGCAAAGTTTCCAATACACGGACAGATTAAAGATTAAGCTGCCAAGGATGACCAGTTTATTTTGACAGAGCAGGAGGATAGAATATGAGTGAAGTAATTGTAGTAACATCAGGCAAAGGCGGGGTGGGAAAGACGACTACAGTCGCCAATATCGGCACAGGCCTTGCTGCACTGGATAAAAAGGTTGTACTGGTGGATACCGACATCGGTCTTCGGAATCTGGATGTGGTACTCGGACTGGAAAATCGTATTGTATACAATCTCGTGGATGTGATTGAAGGAAACTGCCGATTAAAACAGGCATTAATCAAAGACAAGCGATATTCCGGACTGTATCTGCTGCCATCTGCTCAGACCAGAGACAAAACATCTGTTACACCGGAACAGATGAGAAAACTTTGTGAAGAACTGAAAAATCAGTTTGATTATATTATACTGGATTGCCCTGCCGGGATCGAACAGGGATTCAAAAATGCCATAGCCGGTGCTGATAAAGCTCTTGTGGTGACGACTCCTGAGGTATCTGCCATTCGTGATGCAGATCGTATCATAGGTTTACTGGAAGCAGAAGAGCTTCGGGATATTCATCTGATCATCAATCGTCTGCGTATGGATATGATACGAAGAGGTGATATGATGTCTGTTGATGATGTAGTGGATATTTTGGCAGTTCCCCTGATCGGTATCATTCCGGATGATGAAAATGTAGTCATCGCAACCAATCAGGGTGAGCCTCTGGCTGGAAAGCCCGTAGTATGCGGACAGGCTTATGTCAATATCTCCCGACGTATTCTTGGAGAAGAGGTTCCTTTCCTGAATCTGGAAAATAAAAAAGGATTCTTTGGACGTCTGTTTCACAAATAGGAGGGATACTATGAGTTTCTTTAGCAAAAATCGGAAAACTTCGGGTTCGATTGCCAAAGACAGACTGAAGCTCCTTCTGGTTGCTGACAGGGTAAGCTGCTCTCCCCAGACTATGCAGATGTTAAAGAACGATATGATAAAGGCTGCCGGAAAATATATGCCCATTGACAGTGGAAATGTTTCGATCAGCTTCCGTCAATCGCCCCCTGTACTGACAGCCAGTATACCTCTGAAAACACGAACAGATATTTAGAACTATTACAAACGAGACAATCTACAATAAGGATACAGGTGTATAGATATGCTAAAACTTTACAAACTTAAAGATTATAATTTTCGGCTGGTATTGTGGCTTATCATGATCAGCGGAATCGGAGTTTTACTGGTGGGAAGCGCAATGGAATCACTACAAACCAGACAGCTTGCCGGAGTAATCCTTGGCCTTGTCGTGATGGTTATTGTTTCTCTATTTGACTATAGCTGGATTTTAAACTTTTATTGGATTATCTATGCAGCAAATATTATTATGCTGCTGTTTGTAAGAATTGCGGGGGATACCTCCGGCGGTGCTGCAAGATGGCTGGACCTCGGTTTTGTTCGATTCCAGCCCACAGAGCTTTCTAAAATCCTGTTGATTATGTTTTTTGCCAGATTTCTTATGGAGCATGAAGAGGATCTGAATACTTTTAAAACCATTATTAAATCTGTTGCTTTACTGGCAGTACCTCTTTACCTGATACTGGATCAGCCGGATTTAAAGAATACGATTACTGTCGCCGTTGTTTTCTGTATCCTGATGTATATTGCAGGATTAAGTTACAAAATCATAGGAGGGATTCTTGCGGTAGTCATTCCTGTACTGGGTATCGCATTTTTTCTAATTACACAGACGGACATAGAGATCATTGACTCTTATCAAAAAACTCGAATCATGGCCTGGATGTACCCTGAAGATGAGACTTATAAAGACGATATCGTACAGCAAAATAATTCGATCACTGCTATCGGTTCTGGTCAGCTCACTGGTAAAGGTTATAATAACAATAAAGTTTCATCCGCAAATAAGGGAAATTTTGTTTCCCAGATCCAAACCGATTTTATCTTTGCTGTTGCCGGTGAAGAACTGGGATTTATTGGTGCATCAGGAATCATATTACTTTTATTTCTTATAACGCTGGAATGTATTCTGGTCGGAAGGAAGGCAAAAGATCTGTCTGGTAAAATAATCTGCTGTGGGGTGGGTTCCGTGGTCGGCTTTCAGAGTTTTTTAAATATTGCCGTTGCCACAGGTCTGTTTCCTAACACAGGAACCCCATTGCCTTTTGTAAGCTACGGACTGACATCCCTAGTCAGTTTATTCGCAGGTATGGGACTTGTAATAAATGTAGGACTTCAAAACAGGAAATATTTAGGAGGATGAAAAGATGAATATCGGATTTATTGCACATGAGTCAAAGAAAAAACTGCTGCAGAATTTCTGTATTGCTTATAGGGGAATTCTGTCAAAACATGAAATATATGCGACCGGCACATCGGGTCGACTGATTGAAGAAGCAACCAATCTTTCCGTACACAAACTCCTGGCTGGTCATGTAGGCGGAGAGCAGCAGATGGCATCTATGATTGAACAAAATGAAATGGATCTGATTATTTTCCTCCGCGGGCCGTATGTGCAGAAAAAGCATGAGCCGGATGCAAATAAAATATTTCGTCTCTGCGACACACATATTATCCCGCTTGCTACAAACCTTGCTTCGGCAGAACTGTTAATAAAATCCCTGGACAGAGGAGAGCTTGACTGGCGTGAAGTATACAAATAAAAAAACATGGAAAAAGAAATGGAAAAATACGCTTATATTGATAGCGATTCTTATCGTAGTCGGTGGTATGGGCATAACTTCTTTGATTTTTTTAAAGCGTTCCAAACAACTTGACATGTTTTTCGCATATGATATGGAAGACGAACTCTACGGAACCCACGGTGCGGAAATTCAAATGCAGAAAGCAGATTCTTTTGCTTCCTCGCTATGTGTTTCCTCTAAAAATGTAAATCTGGATGGTGTGGCCATATCATCAACTGCTCTGGGGGGGCTTTTCGACCTTGATCACAGTGATGTACTTTTTGCTCAGGGAATCCATGAGAGAGCATATCCAGCAAGTATTACCAAAATTATGACAGGAATCCTTGTTTTAAAGTATGGAAATCTTGATGATGTTGTAACCATTTCAGAGAATTCTGTCAATCTGGAAGAGGGATCTACGGAAATTGGTTTTCAGCCGGGAGATAAGGTGACAATGGATGAACTGTTCCATGCACTTTTGATTTATTCCGGTAACGATGCTGCCATGTCCATTGCGATGCAGATCGGTGGGAGTGTGGAAGCATTTGTAGATATGATGAACAAAGAAGCACAGTCTCTTGGTGCTACCAACACACATTTTGTCAATCCTACCGGACTTCAGGATGAAAATCACTATACAACGGTATATGATATTTATCTTATGCTGCAGGAAGCTATGAATTATCTTCATTTTATGGAAGTCATGCAGATGGGCTCTTATAATCTGACCTATATGAGAGGAGAAGAAAAGATTATTACTCACCTTGATTCTACGGACCAATATCTTACCAAACAGGTGACTCCACCAAAAAATGTAACTGTTTTGGGAGGAAAAACAGGTACTACGGGAGATGCCGGGTCCTGTCTGGCTCTTCTCAGTCAGAATGCATATGGTGAACCATTTATTTCTATCATTCTTCATGCACCAACGAAGTCTTCATTATATGGCAATATGAATCAGCTGTTGGGCAAAATAAATTCATAAATTTTTGAAAAATTTGTATTTAGCCATTGTAATTTTTAGGCATTTATTCTATAATTGTACCAAGAACAAAGAAGTTTTTAGTAAATACATACTATAAAATATCTAAGGAGGAAACTGCTATGGTTCAATTAATTGTAGGCAAAAAGGGGAAGGGGAAAACTAAGCAGCTTTTGGATAAGGTGAATGGCGCGATTAAGTCTGCTGATGGAAACATCGTATATTTAGATAAAAGTACGAAACATATGTTTGAGCTCAACAATAAAGTACGTCTGATCGATGTATCTTCTTATCCCTTGAAAAACTCTGATGAGTTCATCGGTTTTATCTGTGGTATTATTTCTCAGGATCATGATTTACAGGAAATGTATCTGGACAGTTTTTTAAAAATTGCAAAACTGGAAGATCAGGAAATTACTGATACCATGAATCAGCTGAAGAAAATTTCCAAGTTATTCAATATCAATTTTGTAATCAGCATATCTCTTGACAAAGAGGAGATACCGGATGAACTCCAGGAGGATATTATTATTGCTTTATAATGGCTGACCAAAGTAGTCAATTGATAAATAAAAGAGGATGTTACAGATTTTCAGTTTTGTGACATCCTCTTTCATTCTTATATTTTTTCTCAATCTACCTCTGATTAACGTCACTGAGACGTCCGAAAAATGTGCAATGATAAAGACCTGCGATCCCCACCAGAGTGTAAATAATTCTGGACAGCCAGCTCATGTTTCCAAATAAAAATGCCACCAGATCAAATCGAAAAAGTCCAATCAATCCCCAGTTTAAAGCACCTATTATTCCAATCACCAGAACTGTATAATCCAATCCTTTCATATTCTTCCCATTACCTCCTAACTATTATAGTCTTTCCTAGTATTTCACATACTTCCATTTTTTATACTTGTGTATTGGTAAGTAGAATGGTATTATAAATTTATATGGGTATTAATACCGAAAGGGAGTGTTTATTTGGCAGATAAGGAAAAGCATAAGCTTTTTATAAATGCCGGAAGTATTATGGGAAAATTGAAGGGCAAAATCCCATTAAATATCGGTACTTTTATATTTGGGGCTATTTTTATTTATATGATAATAACCGTTGTTTTGTATTTAACTGCAGATCATATTGAATCTTATCAGGTAACTGCCGGTCCACTGGCCAAGAACAAGACCTATACCGCCCTTGCTTTGCGGGAAGAAAAAGTCGTTGAAGCCAGTGCATCCGGATATATCACCTATTATGCAAGAGAAAATTCTAAAGTGGCCAAATCAGGAGTCGTATATTCTCTGGGGGACAATCAGACTTCGGCAGCAGTTGATGATCTGAACGAAGAGGATTATTCTCGAATCCGGTCTTCCATGGCTGCTTTTTCATCTGCTTTTGACAGAAACAACTTTTACGATACCTACAACTACAAATACAAACTGGAGGGAACTATTCTTCAATACAGCGGTCTGACATCCACGGAAGGAGGTAAGGCTCCTCAAACTATTGGAGGACAGACTGTGTATACCTCGGCTCAGGATGGAATCATTCTATATTCTTTAGATGGGTATGAAGATGTGACAGAGGACAATCTTTCACCGGATTATTTTAATAAAAGAAATTACAGTATCACCAATCTACAGACGGAACATAAAGTTTCCGCAGGAGATACTGTATATAAATTGATTACCAGTGAGGACTGGTCTATCATTATTCCGCTCACCAGTGAACAGACTGTACAACTATCCGGAAGAAAAACAATCCGTGTCAAATTTCTTAAAGATGATACAACTCAGGTAGGTAACTTCTCCATAATCACTGATGATGAGGGAAATTATTACTGCAAAATTAAGTTTTCAAATGGAATGATCCGATATTCCAATGACCGCTTTCTTGAGATTGAGCTGGTTACCAATACACAAAGTGGTCTGAAAATTCCTCTCAGTTCTATTGTCACCAAAGATTTTTATATGATACCAAAAGAATATGTGACATACAGTGGCGAGAACGAAAAGGCCGGTTTCAACAAATTGATTCAGGGAAAAGGGAAAGACAATAAAAGTACGTCTGAATTTATTCAAGCGACAATTTATGAAGAAGACGACGATTATTACTACGTAGATACTACGACTTTTTCCGAGGGAGATGAGATCATCAAGCCGGATTCTCAGGCAACTTATTTGGTAGAAAAAACAAAATCCATCGAAGGGGTATATTGCATTAATAAGGGATATGCTGTTTTTCGAAAAATATTGATACTGGATCAGAACGATGAGTATTGTATTGTAGCCACTGGCACAGACTATGGGATTGCTCAGTTCGATCATATTGTCAGAAATGGAAAATCAGTAAAAGAAGATGATATTTTATATTAAGGAGTGTTTATAAATGATAGTTGATCAGTTACAAACAGTAAGAAATGAAATTACAGAAGCCTGCAAAAGAAGCGGACGGGATCCCAAAGAAGTTACTTTGATTGCGGTAAGTAAAACGAAACCCGTCTCTATGATTGAAGAGGCTATTGAGGCGGGGCAGACTGTATTTGGTGAAAATAAAGTACAGGAACTTTGTTCCAAATATGAAGTACTTCCCAAAAATCTCTCCTGGCATTTGATCGGTCATTTACAGAGAAATAAAGTAAAATATATCGCTGATAAAGCAGCCTTGATTCACTCTGTGGATTCTTTGCGTCTGGCACAGACAATTGATCAGGAAGGAAAAAAGCACAACCGTGTGATTCCCATCCTGATCGAAGTAAATGTTGCAGGGGAAGATACCAAATTTGGTGTTTCCGTAGAGGAAGCTCTTCCTTTAATTGAAAAAATTTCTGTTCTTCCCAATATTCGGGTGAAAGGTCTTATGACAATTGCTCCATTTGTGGAAAATCCTGAGGAAAACAGATCTGTTTTCCGAAGATTGAAGCAATTAAGTGTTGACATTGGCGATAAAAACATGAATAATGTGTATATGGATATTCTGAGCATGGGAATGACCAATGATTATCAGGTAGCTGTAGAAGAGGGAGCTACTATGGTCCGTGTGGGAACAGGTATCTTTGGAGAACGCGATTACTCCAAAACAATTTAGATAGGAGATTATAAAATGAGTGTTTTAGATAAGTTTTTAGATGCAATCCGACTGAATGACGATTTTGATGATGACGATGAATTTTTCGATGATGAAGATCTGGAAGCCATCGATGAAGAAAAACCAAAACGCCGTTTCTTTAAAAAACTCGAAGATGACTTTGATGATGACGACTTGGAAGATGATGATTTTATAAAACCGTCCAAAAAAGAGACTGCCAAAACTGCAAAACAGACCAAGCAGCCAAAACAGCCAAAACAGACAGAACGTCAGTCATCTTCCTCAAAAATCACTCCGATGCGCGGCAGAAAGCAGGGATCCACCAGTGCTAATATGGAAGTATGCGTGATCAAACCTTCTTCTATGGAAGATACCAGAGATATCGCAGATACTTTGATTGACCGTTGTACCGTTGTATTAAATCTGGAAGGAATCGACGTTGATGTTGCCCAGAGAATTATCGATTTCTCATCCGGTGCCTGTTATTCTATCGGAGGTAGTCTTCAGAAGATATCCAGTTATATCTTTATCCTGACACCTGCTAATGTAGAGATTTCCGGAGATTTCCAGGAAATTTTAAGTGGTGCGTTTGATGTTCCTTCCGTGAGGACTAGTTTCTGATGAAAGAACAGGAAAACGTATTTAAAAGAAGACTTCAGGATTTATCAAAACGGGCATATTACAGAGGTATTGCCATATTCACCGATTTTCTTGATCTCAATGAACTTCATATAGTACATAGTTTTCATCCTGAAGAAAGTGGAATTCATATTCACTTTTTCGGAGGCTATGAAGGAGCAGAGCGTCAGATAGCAGCATTTCTTCCTGATGCTCTTTCTTTTGAAGACGAGACTGTCCTGCATGAAATGTACCCTATTGATTGCCTGAAGATTTCTCCCTGTTCCGTCAAATACGCTGAATCCCTTTCACATAGAGATTATCTGGGCGCATTGATACATCTGGGAATCGATCGTTCCAAACTGGGAGACATTGTAATAAAAGAAAAAGATGCGTATCTTTTTTGCCTAAAGCAGATGTCCGAATTTTTGCTTCAGAATCTTGAGAAAGTACGTCATACCAACGTTACCGTCAGTAAAGTTACCAATCCCTCAGATCTCCCCAGACCAGACCTGAAAGAGATACACGGTACAGTGGCTTCTGTACGACTTGACAGTATGATTGCTCTGGCGTTTTCATCTTCCAGAAGCAGCATGATTGGACTTATAGAAGGCGGAAAAGTTTTTGTAAACGGGAAAATGACCATATCCAATGGACATCCCTTGAAACAGGGTGACATTATCTCTGTCAGAGGATATGGCAAGTTCCTTTTTGACGGCGATATTTCCACTACTAAAAAAGGAAGATACAGTGTGACAGTTTATCGTTATATATGACATTAAAATCAGGAGGATAAAAAATGAGCAAGCAAATGAGAGTATACCGTGAAGGTGAATTTGATTATCAGATTGTATGGGAGGAAGACTTTTCCCATCTTTCTGAAGAAATCAAAAAACTTAATCTTACGTGTGGAAAAATCTGTATCGTTTCTGATGATAAGGTTGCTCCACTTTATGGAGCACAGGTGAAAGATGCACTTATTTCTTCAGCGGGACAAATTGATCTCTTTACTTTTCCGGCCGGAGAAGAGAATAAAAATCTGGACACGGTAAAAGATCTTTATACATTTTTAATTGAAAATAAATATGGAAGAAAGGATATTCTAAT
>SFQZ01000091.1 GCA_004562915.1 bacterium | reverse complement strand
AAATATCTCCATTCAAAAGACTCCTGATCTCACTCTCAACAATCTGCCTGTCATCTTCCTCACGCCCCTTCCATAAGGAATGTAAGAAGATCTCTCGCTCTGCCCCGTCCATCATCAGGCTGGGATGATAGGAACTTGATAAAAGCATGCTATACCGCTGCGTATCTGCTGCTAAGACCCTGCTTCTGGTTCCCTGTAATAACCTTAGCATCTTTTTGAATTCTTTTTTATGGCTTATCACTTGAGAATAAGCGCTTGTGTATCCGTCCAGGATCTCTTCTTCATATAATACCGGATGATAAAACTGCCCCTGAACAGTAGCCAGGTTCTGCGTATTCTGTGAATACGGATACGCATACTCAATATGCATCTCTGATGTTCTGCCACCAACGACTCTTGGGACTCTAAACGGATACTTCTGTCCCTCATTTCCACTGATTCCGCTTCCATCCACTCCATTGCCACTGCGATTCCAACTGTAAACAGGCAGCAAGCCTGTACATAACACGGATCTCGACAGCTGATAAATTATCTCTTCGCCTGCCGTTGTCCTGCTCCTGTTATGCGGATGATTCACGAAAGTCTCCAGATCGACCAATATCGGATATTCCCCTGATGCAATGACATTCTCACAGTGCAGGTCTTTCGTCCCAAGAAAATATGCCAGGAACAACTGAACTCCCAGTCTCTTGTAATATCTTCTGATCGACTCCTGCGAAGTACAGGCCTTATATTCTACAATGGCGCTCCAACTGTGATCCTGATACGACAGCATTCCATAATATCCTTGTGTGATTCCGGTTTTTCCTTCCAGCCATTTTAAGAGACTCTGATAATTCTGCTCATTCTCCATAGAATGCGGCTTGTACAATAGTTCCATGCCATTATCCAGTCTAACTTTTAAAACCTGTCTCCCCCGATTATGTACATCCGAGAATCCACCTGAGATCCTTGTGATCTTCTTCGTTTTCTTTCCTTCGCACAGAATCTGCCGAATCTGATCCCGTTCTGTCTGAAAATGCAGAATAACTTCGGCATAATATTCAGACAAGCATTCTATGCGTTCTTCCATACACCTGTATAACACAGGATACTTTTCAAACAATGTCTCTATAAACTCCGGCTTACAGACAACTTCCCGGCAAAAATAATCATATTCCTTTTTTGAATCCTGTCCTTGCAGATATCCTTTCAATCTATAATTATGTAATTCTGCAATTAATGTCCTTAAGCAAATTGCCTGTAATTGTTCTGCCAGGTGCAACATGTAGTCTTGATAGATCTCTTCTGTATAAAACTTCTCCTTACCTTGTAATAACTCTGCTAATCTTTCTTTGCCATATCTTAGTATTTTCTCATAAAACTCTGTGAAAAACACTTTTTCTTCCATTCGCCTTTTAAAAGGAGAATTTTCCTGACCGCTTAATGGCATATTAATATATTCTATTAATCCTCCATTACCCAATCCATTATTACTTGTTATATTTCTTACCTTGTATGGCTTTCCCTTCATATAAGCATTCAAATTAGTGTTGTGTTTCATAGAGATTCTTAAGATATCTTCGCCTAATAACCTTTTCCAGAATTCATATTTTTTCTCATCAATTTTACATTTCGGATTCTCAGTAAATTCTCTTTCGGATAGATAACTTTTTTTCACATCATCCTCCTCCATACTTTTACAAATCATATTTGCAAAATCCAAAAGCAGTATGTATCATAATAAGAACCTACCACTTTTACCTTCCAGAAGATTAGCAACAGTATATTGTCAGAAAATGACCACACCCAACAGTCTTAGAATCGACACTATAAAGCCGCTCCTTGTATGGCAGTAATTTGTCAATTTCCACAAGTTCTTCTGATAAATCTCCTACACACTCAAACAGAAATTTTTCTTCCATATACTTTCCCTCGCTTTCTTTAAAATTATGAAACTTTTTCGTCATCAAAAAAAGAAAGATTTACATGAACCCCATCCTCTTGTACCTGACAACCAAAAGTACCATTATATTTTTTGACTATTTTTTTTATGCTTCTTATTCCATATCCATGTATATTCTTATTCTTTTTCGTAGAAATGAGTTCTCCACTTTTTTGCAGCGGTAATTCTTCAATACTATTTATTATTTCTATAGAAAAAATAAAATTCTGCTTTTTCATTTTTACCTCTATGCGCTTGCCCTTATTTTGTATCTTTTCACAAGCCTCTATTGCATTGTCTAACAGGTTGCCGAACAAAGAAATACACTCATTGTCCGAAAAAGGCAACCCTGTAAGTTGTGTTGTAGATATACAAAACTTAATATGTTTCCTCTCTGCTTCTGCTTTTTTCTGACTTAGTATAAAATCCAACACACCTTCGCCAGTCCAATTCCGTATATCCGTATATAAAAGTTCTCTACTAATCTCTTCTATATACTTGCTCAACTTCTCCCATTCCTGCTCCCGCTCATATCGTTGCAAAATAATAAAATGGTTCTTCATATCATGGACTATTTGATGCGTCTTTAACATCTCTTGGTATTTTTCACTCATCATATTTTCCCGTATGATTAAAATTTCTTTTTCCTTCTTTAAAATCTGATATTTAAGAAGGAAAAGTCCTGCAAATAAGATCATTACCGAAATTATCAGTAAAGAAATCCCACTGTCAACTCCCCGTATCTGTTCTTTACCTTTTACCATTCGTACCATCACAATCTGATAATTTCTCATGAGCATATAAAGCAAAAAATTCATTGCCAACAAAATCCATCTGTACTCTTGTATTTCTCTGCCAATATCTGCTTTCTTCATCTTTAACATATGAATCATATACCAGATTATTACTCTGGAAACTACATAAATAGTACTTTTCCAACAAGACACCGCATAAATAAAAACCACATGTTTAAAATCTGCTTTCAGAAAATCCATACACAAAAATGCAAAGAAAAAATCTAACACCGCAATTAATATATAACCGGCGAACACAACTCCTATAATCGAAAACCATGCTTTTCTTTTAATCGACCATACACACAGACTTGTTACAATAATACTGAAAATCAGCATAACATACGAGAAAAAAGCCACTGATCGGTTCACCGCTAACAAACTCCCCAAAACTATAATATTTCCCCATATTATAATCTTCTCTTTCTTCCCCAGATACTCCTTCTCCAGTATCGTAATATACACGATCTGGTACACCAGCCATATTTCCCATATGGATGTTGCAGCCAAAACACCTTGCAATACCACTTCTCTCATTCCTGATTCCTCCAGTATTGGCTAATCTGATCTTTTACTTTCATTATCTGTGCCCGGCTAATCGTTATCCTTTCATTTTCCTCAAGATAGACGGTATTCCCCCTTACTCTTATAATGTGATTCATATTCACTATGTAACTCCGGTCCACCAATATAAATATGTCACTATCTAGTTCTTTCAGAAGCTGACTGATCGTTATCCTCTCCCTACAAACATCATCCGCCATAACATATTCGACGTATTTTGAAGCCTTCGCCTTTCGAATGCAGATGATATCCTTATAATAGATCTTTCTTCGATCCAGGTTCGTACCAATCCAACGATACTCTTTGCTTTCCCGAACCATTCTATGGATTAGCCCCCGCATGACCACCGGAAGCCTATAGTCCATATCTTCCTTCATGATATATTGGTATGCATTCAGTCTGTAACTTTCTGCTGCGAATTCTGAATGCGAAGTCAGAAATATAAGATACATCTCCGGGTATTTTTCACGCACAATCCTTCCCAACTCCACGCCACTTATCTTCGGAAGTTCTATATCTGTCAAAAGGATATCACACCCACAACCCTTCTCCAGATAATCCAGGAATCCCTCTGCCTTTGTATGCTGCACAATCTCTATTTCTACTGAAGGATCTGCCGATAACTCTATATATTGATACGTCATCTCACGCATATTCTTCTCATCTTCCACAATCGCAATCTTTATCATAAGTACCGCTCCTCAGACAAAACATAATATCGATTCTCATTTATATTATGAAACACAGTTTCTTCTTCATTAACATAAAGTTTAAACGTTTTTTCCCACAATATATGATCCGCATCCTGCTTTATGACCTTTCCACAGTGATATATATACTCTCCCTCTTCTCCATTTGATACCTTGTCCATAATGTCTTCCACCACATCTCCAACCCTCATGGAATGCAGTACCGGATTCCATCTGCCCAATAATTGGCTTATTTTCACTTTCGTTAGTGGTACCTTGGTACAACGCCATTTTTTTTTAGGAAATACCTCTTCAATATCCATTTTCAAATACTTCAATATTATATTGAATTCCGTTTCTCCACTTTCATAGGGATAGCCTAACTCCAAATACGCATAGATATGCCAAACTGCTTTTTGCAGATAACGAATATCCTCAGTTACCTCATATCTTTCTCGCAACCAGGAAATACTCTTCTTTAAGACCTCTTTGCTCGACAATCCAAGGCTCTCGATATTACCAACTCCCAATTTAATGCTCTCAACTTCAACTATATTATATATCATCGTACTATGCCATCCTTTTATCTTTACAGCGCGTCAGAATTTACTATTTGTAAACCGATTGCATATTAGTAAATTTGTATTTTTTACCTCTACTGTTACATTCAAGACTCGCGGAATTCGGGTCTGCATAGCAGACATACTTCCAATCCGAATTCCTGCGCATCCTCGCGGAGCGTATATCAGATGGGGGATTGAAACCCGCCACTGATACATAATTGTTGCTCACCGCCTACAGAGGCGGGAGTCATCCCTCATCTGATATAGGTGAAGGAGTTTGATATCATTAAGGAAATTGGAGAACGAATCAAATATTTACGGGAGTCGCAGGGCATGACTCAGAAAAAACTGGCTGATTCAATTCATGTCTACTATGTGATATCTTTGTTTATCCCGATAAAGAACTTACTACCTCAGAACAGATCAAAATTGTTGTTGAAAAATTCCCCCTCAAACGGCAGGAAGAATTTCTTGAAGTATTAAAGTTTTTATCTTCTCACCCGAATTTATTATAGCATAATCCAATTTTTAAAAAGAGATTTTGGCCTTAAACAGTATGACTTCTGACCATTGATTAAAAAATCATCAAAAAGCACGCACTCTGAAAATTGTTTCTCTTCTAAGAATGAAGGTGGCGCTCTGCATTCGCAATAACCTTTTTGACAACAAAAAACAACTTACCAAATAATCTTATAACTATTTCTGTAAGTTGTTCTGTATACAAACCAACACTGTCATAAAGAAAACACCAAAACAAACTTCGATAAAACAATTGCTGTTCTTTCTTTACCTTTTCCATTAACACAATTCCTTCATTTAACAGAAAAAACAGGATAGAAACAACCGCGACTGCTCCTCGCAAGGCTCTCCATTTTACCTTTGTTGCCTGCGACATTTCATATAATTCTTCTCCATCTTTAATTTCTATGACTTCCGCATTTGGATCTTTATCCAAAATTGTCTCTGTCGCTTTTTGAATAATATTTTCCTTATCTTCTCTACTTCCAGCAAGTATCATACCGGTAAACTGTATTCCGTTTCCTGATTGATATACCTCTTTCATAGCGGAATAAGGAATCAAGATTCCCGGATATATTTTATCTTTAACAAACCCTATAATTTCAAAATCTGTGTTATGAATAGAAACCAAATCTCCCTCTTTATAAGAATACTTTTCTGCATATTTTTGGTTCAAAAGACATATTTTTTTACCCTCTTTCAATTCGTAATTTTTAAACATACGTCCTTTTATTTTTGGAAATGGGTACATATAACACTCATCTATGCCTTTGACTGGAACATACTGATGTCCCCACTCAGCGAAATCTTCCTCATAATATCCGCTCACTGATACATTTTTCGCACCTTCTATTTTCATATCCAAGAAATCATCACTAAACCAATCAATCTGAACAGCTCTGTCCATGTTTTCAAATGTCGTAAAATGAATTACCTGATCTACAGACCTTATGTTTGCCAAACAAAATGCCGGCAATAAAAGACCTAAATAGAAAGAAATAATATACATAACATATTCTTTCTTTCGATATGTAATTTTAAATAATATTTGTCGAAGCTGATAATTGATTCTATTCATATTTTGTTCATACTCCTACTTATAGCAACGATAAATTTTTTTAGCATTTGGCATTACAATATAAACGCTTTCTTGATCATCAACTGCCATTTGCGTCGCCTCTTCATCCTGAAGTCCCGGCAAACACGCAATAGTCTCTTCATATACGCCATCCTTATTCAAACGATATACTGCACCACCTGATACGGAAACACATAGAATGCCTTTTTCATCTACACGAAAAGAAGTAATATTGAATCCATATGGCAATTCACATATTAATAGTTATTGGTTGAATCGGTTAATTTCTTTTATGAGATAATAAATACCACCTGTAACCATCCATCAATCCTTCTACCGTAACTTCTGTTTCCGCATCTTTTTACCACGGAAATCTCCTCCTTTGACGGTCATTTTCAAAAACTGCTGTCTGTTTAACCACAGGAGTTTCCTGATCCGCATAAGCAAAAGTCACAATCTGTGGGATTTCATTCAGCACAAAACCTTCAGGAGCTTTGGTTTCTACGATTTTATAGGAGCCAAGCGGAAGATCATTTAACACGTCTTTCCCATTCTGGTCCGTGGTCAGTGTTTCCACCAGAATATCTTTTGCATATTCCAGAATCCTGTTTCCTTCCCCAAACCCGTTCCAGCTATGGTTTTCCAATTCCGCAGCGTTCTCTCCGGTAAGGTGCGCAGAATGCACACTCAAATACCAAGTATCCATCCGAGCAGGCAATAAAATTGTCAAGGTATGCTGAAATGGAATTTGGTTTTGAATAAAAAGAAATGTGCCCCTTCACTAATCGCATGTTAGAAGGGGCAAAAATTAACCTGTTTTCAATTTTTTTCAGACTGTGTATACATCATTTATGACTACAAAAATAATATTGATGATTATCAAAAAGAATATATATGAACTAATGGGAATTGCTTGTTATAACACGGAGAAAGTCTTATATAAATTTGGAAATCGATATAGAATAGGGTTTACCACCTACAAGCTTCTTCTTATCTTAATTGTGTGTACTCTTTCTCTGATACTGCCTCACACCACTCATTGGAGCCATCCACTCCCGGCACCTCAATAGCCAGGTGTGAAAACCACTCATCAAGTGCTGCCCCATGCCAGTGCTTCACTTCCGCCGGAATATTGATACAATCACCTGGTTTCATCTCTACTGCTTCCTTGCCTTCTTCCTGACAAAATCCACGTCCGGCTACGCATACCAGAATCTGTCCACCGCCACTTTTTGCATGATGAATATGCCAGTTATTTCTGCATCCGGGTTCAAATGTGACGTTGAAAATACCAACCTTCTCTTTCTTAATATTATCTTGAGTAAGAAATCTCTTCATCTATTACAGCCTTTTTCCAAGCTCATAGGCTTTTTGCATAGTGTCTTTATGATTACTTGCATCATTAGAATCAGTTATTCCACTATCGGCCACAAGACTTGTTGAAACAATCAATACTTTCTTTGCCATAATTAACACACTCCGTTCTCTTCAAAAAATTTCTGCATCTTATCGAAAGGAATTACATCCAGGTTGTCATAGAGATCTGTATGGACTGCATCAGGAATAGTAAGAAGCTCCTTATTTGCAGCATACTTACTGTTCTTAACCATAGCCTCATATGCATCTTTTCCGAAATAATAGCTGTGTGCTTTCTCTCCATGTATGATAAGAACAGCACTTCTGATCTCATTACTATATTTCAGAATCGGCTGGTTCATAAACGACTGACAGCCGATGCTATTCCATCCTTCATTGGAATTAAGGCTTCTTTTATGATAACATCTTCCCTTATAATACTCGCTGTAATCCTTTACAAAAAATGGTGCGTCATCAGGGACCGGGAGTGGCATACATCCACCTGCTCGTGAATACTCACCCTTTTTATATTCCTCAGTTCTAAGAGCATTCATAGCCTGTTTCTTTGCAAATCGGGCTTCTTCACTGTCCTCTGAATCAAAATATCCGTTAGCATTCACTCTTGTCATATCATACATAGTGGAAGCAACCGTTGCCTTGATTCGTGTATCAAGTATAGCTGCATTAATTGCCATACCTCCCCAGCCACAAATACCAATAATACCAATCTTGTCGGCATCTACGTTATCCTGTACGGAAAGGAAGTCAACGGCAGCCATAAAATCCTCCGTATTAATATCAGGCGATGCCATATATCTTGGCAATCCACCACTCTCTCCGGTAAAAGATGGATCAAATGCGATTGTAAGAAATCCTCTCTCTGCCATTGTCTGTGCGTACAATCCAGCACACTGCTCCTTTACCGCACCGAATGGACCACTTACTGCAATTGCCGGAAGCTTACCCTCTGCATTCTTTGGAATATACATGTCTGCTACAAGAGTAATTCCATATCGATTCATGAATGTAATCTTCTTGTGATCCACCTTTTCGCTCTTAGGAAAAGTCCTATCCCACGCTGTAACCATCTTAAGCTCTTCTGTCTTCATAATATCAAATACCTCCGTATAAAAAATTCTATTGAAATGAAAGCCTTTTTGCTTTATGATATTATCATAAGACCTAAACTTAACTTTAGGTCAAGTATTATTTTCAAATTTTGAAAGAAGGTTTTTATGTACACAATTGGTCAGGTATCTGAGATGTTTCATCTCCCTATTTCTACCTTGAGATATTACGATAAAGAAGGATTTTTCCCTAATCTTAAACGCAAAGGTAATATTAGGCACTTCAGTGATAATGAACTTGAAGCAATCCGAGTAATCGAGTGCTTAAAACAATCAGGTCTTGAGATAAAGGATATAAAACAATTCTTTGAATGGGTTACAGAAGGCTCCTCCAGCTATCAAAAACGAAAAGAATTATTTGAACATCGAAAAGCTGCCGTCAAAGACGAAATAAAACAACTCGAAAAAACTCTTGCTATGCTCGAATTCAAATGTTGGTATTATGACACCGCCATAGCTGATGGCAACGAAGATAAGATTAATGCCATGCTCCCCGATAATCTCCCAAAGGACATTCAAAAACTTTATAACAAAGCCCACAAATAAAATTTGCCAGGCGTAACTGCCTGGCATTTACATTTTATCAAGCACGAAAAATAGAAATATATCAAATTGACACCTCTGTAATGTTTTGTCCACGTGTCCGTCATTGTCATACCGTTTCTTATGGCTACATTTCGAGAGGCTATATTGGTATCTCTGATGATAGAGCAGACTTCATCTACTATTATTTTGAAATAACCACTGTCCCCATCTTGAAAAACGAATGCACATCTGCTAAAATTGGTTTGCAAACCAATTTGTATGGCAGGGGGTGATTGATTGGCAGTACGAAGTGACGGACTTCAAACGGAAAAACGGATCTTGCAGGCTTGTGTCAGGCTGTTTCTGGAAAACGGATACCATCAGACGACCATGCTGCAGATTCTCAGGGAAGCAAAAGTTTCCTCCAGCAGTTTTCAGAACCTTTTTCATAGCAAGGACGGCGTTCTGATGGAGCTGGTGGAATTCATGTTTGAAAACCAGTTCGGGATTGCCAGAAATGTTGCGGGCGAGGCGTTCCCGCCGGTGTATGTCTATGCGGCAGAAACCGCACTCCAGATTACATTGACGGAACTGAATGAAAATCTGCGGCAAATCTATCTGGAAGCCTACACGCAGGAACACCTGCTGGATTACATCCAGCGGGCCACGGCGAAGGAGCTGTACCGTATCTTCGGCCCGTATCAGCCGGAGCTTACGGAGCAGGATTTTTACGAGCTGGATTTTGGCACAGCAGGACTGATGCGCGGCTATATGGCCAATCCCTGCACGGCAGATTTTACGCTGGAGCGAAAGCTGAACAAATTCGTGACGCTGGCGCTGCGGGGCTACAAGGTGCCGGAGGACGAACTGCAGAAAGTGCTTACGTTCCTCGCGGGGCTGGATATGCGCAGCATTGCCCAGTCGGTCATGGAAGAATTATTCCGCCGGCTTGCTATGCACTATGATTTTTCCCTGGACGGACTTCTTCCACAGGGATAGAAGCAAATAAAGTTGATTTGCAAGGGAGTACTCTCTTGCATAGGGGAAACTCCCCTATGCAATTTCCCTCTGAACAAATTCCTTTTCTACGGAGTACAGAAAAGCTAAGAAAGGAAATATATATGAAAAAACGATTTTTTAGTGTTCTGCTGAGCTTTTGCATGGTACTGATGCTCTGCCCGATGACGGCTTTTGCGGTGAATGAAGACGCCACTGCACTACAGACTCTGCTGGACAATGGCGGCACGGTGACGCTAAGCAAGGACTATACCATCGACACGACGCTGAATGTGAACAACACCGTTACCCTTGACCTCAACGGCCATGTGATCAAGATGACCGGCAGCGGTTCGGTGATAAATGTGGGAAGCAACGGCAATTTGACTTTACAGGATAGCAGCGCCGCCAAATCCGGCGTGATCACCGGCGGCAATGCGTCCTCGAAAGGCGGCGGCGTGTATATCAGCAACGGCGGCAGCTTTACCATGAACGGCGGCACCATTGAGAAATGCTACGCAAAGTATGGCGGTGGCGTGTGTATTGACAGTGGCAGCTTTACCATGAACGGCGGCGCTATTAAAGGCTGTAGCGCATCTGATCAAGGCGGCGGCGTGTATACCATCAGAGACATTACCATGAGCGGCGGCACCATTGAGAACTGTAGCGCAACTAATAGAGGCGGCGGCGTGTATACCAGCCAACGCAACTTTACCATGAGCGACGGCACCATTAAGAACTGCAGCGCATCTAGTGGTGGCGGTGTGTTTGTCGAAAATAAAGGTAACTTTACCATGAACGGTGGCGCCATTGAGAACTGCAGCGCATCCAGTAAAAGCGGCGGCGGTGGCGGTGTGAATGTCGACAATGAAGGTAACTTTACCATGAACGGCGGCGCCATTGAGAATTGCAGCGCAGAGTATGGAGGCGGCGTGCGTGTCGTTTATTCTGGAAGTAGTTTTACCTCGAATGGCGGTATTGTTAAGGATACGGTTTTTATAGGTGATGGAACCAGTCTTCAAACCACAAGCACCAGCAGCTACACCACGTTCCATAGCGAGGTTAAAAACATGGGCACCATCAGCGGCGGCGTTTACTACGGCGGCATAATTGATAAAGGGGGCAAGGTTAACCGCCCATATCACACCGTTCACTTTAATTCAAACGGCGGCAGCTCCGTCCCTACCCAGTGGTTCGTCAATACCAGCACCGCAATAGCGTTACAGCCTGCTACTGATCCAACTAAGGAAGGCTATACTTTTACAGGCTGGTACACGGACGAAACACTCACTAATCAATATAAATTTGAAGACGCTGTTACCAGAAACATAACTCTCTATGCGGGATTTGAGCCACTCACCTACACCATCACCTATGACGGCGGCGACAGCGAGGGCAGCATCGCCTCGGGCACAAAGACCCACGGCGTGGACTATACGCTTTCAAGCGAGACCTATACCCGCGAGGGTTATGTCCAGACCGGCTGGAAGGATGGGAACGACAGAGAGTATGAGCTCGGCGACAGCTATACCATAGATGCGGAACTGACTCTTTACCCCGTCTGGGATGAGATTATCGAAGTTCCATTCACTACCACAGTAAAGCAGGGCGGTAATGTTGCACCTGGCAAAACAGTTTTCAATCTGCAACTTGTAGACGATCAGGGAGAGAATCTGTCATCTGAAGACGTGAAGGTCACTGCTTCCATTACCACAAACGGAGCAGGAAGCTACGAAGGTATCATGACGATTACCGGTCCTTCAGAGGATCTTCCGGCTATGTTAAGTGACGGAGTATTTGTAAAGCAGGTGAACGCAGGCGAAGATGGCTGGATTTATGATGACAAGGTGTGGGGACTTCGTTATAAAGGAGAAATTGATCTTGCATATGACGATGAAATCTTACCTCCTTCTTCTATGCTCATTTTCCCGGCCATTCTCGTGCCGTCAGAGAATGGCAGTTACTACGAAATCCCTGATGATGTATATGCGGTGGAGCAGATGAGCTTTACCAACACCTATACAAAATCCACAACCGAGCCGACGGAACCAACCAAGCCGATGTCAAGCACCCCAACCACTAATGCAACGACGAGCGTACAGACAGGCGACAATAGCAATCTCATGCTCTGGCTTGTTCTGCTCGCTGTATCGGCTGCAAGTGTGATTGGTACAGGCGTGTACAGCAGACGCAGGAGAAGCTCCCGGACTAAATAAACGGGACAAAACATAACAACAGTTAGCAAACACCCTGCAAGACTAAGAATCCTGCAGGGTGTTTCTATGTCATAATGTATGTCATACCGCAAGGCAAGGATACTGCCCTGCGGTATTATTTTCGCTGTGAAAACTATCCTTCTCTGTCGTGGAATCGGTGCCTGGGCTTGTGCTTGCCCTCAGCCTGTAACCGTATCATCAGCTTTTGCATTGTGCAAAACTCTTCCATGTTCATATTGAGTACCGGCTTTTCACGAGTAATTGGCATTGGGACAACATTTTTATTGCATACAATTCATCCCCAAATCGCATACTCTGAATCACCCCCATACATTCTTCATATTGAAGAACATATGTTGCTTCATTTCCTTTCGGTCGAGTCATGTTCTGGTGATCGTAGGAATCCAGCAAATCGAGTGCATTGCTGTACTTTTCGATTACAGAAAGCACCTGTTTGCTGTCCAGTTCATTCTCCGTCCTTTTCATAATTCGTATCACTTCTCCCAATTGTTTGATACGATTATCATTCACCGCATACCCTTTCAATATGTACTGTTTTAATACAGAATTAGCCCAACGGCGAAATTCCACACCACGTTTAGATTTTACACGATAACCAACGGAAATGATTACATCGAGGCTATAATATTCGATATTTCTTTCTACTTCTCGTTCCCCCTCAATTTGAACTGTCGCAAATTTTGCGACAGTTGAATTGTCGACGGATAATTCTTCTTTCAAAGCATTATTAATATGCTTACCAATCGTTTTAATATCCCTGTCAAACAACTCAGACATCTGATTCCGATTTAACCATACCGTTTCGCCTTCCACAGTTATAGGTAATTTCACCTGATGATCTTCTGTTTCAAAAATTATGATTTCATTCCTGTTCATCAAACACCTTCCTTTCCATTTCTTCTTTTATCCCATTTTTCTCCAGATATTGATTCATTTTTACATAGTACATCAACATCCGAAGCAAATACTCAGGCATTTTCCTTCTGCCTGCTTCCCATTCTTCCAAATTGCGAAGCGGAATACCTATATACTCTGAAAATGCTTTTCTGCTCAAGCCTAAGCCTGCTCTGATTCTCTTTAACTTATCTGCCTGTTCTTGTAATTCTTCTCTTTTTTCCATGATAAAACCTCATTTTGCGCAAAACAAAACCACCTTTTCGGTGGTTTTATTCTAAAATATCTGAACCATTTTGTCAATGCTCAAGCATATTCTCTATAAATATCCCATACCCTCTTGTCGGGTCATTCACCAAAACATGAGTGACAGCGCCCACCAGTTTCCCGTCCTGGATAATCGGGCTGCCGCTCACGAGTGATTGTCATTAGGGACAACATTTTAAAGGCATGGTATGACTCAAAGAGAAGAATGCACCCATGTATTTTGGGAGTAATCATATTCACTGTATATAACAGTTTCTTTATTTTCCAGAATTCGCCGCACAACAGTAAAATCAGCAATGCCTTTACCTTGATCAGTTACTGTGAAAAATGTCTTTTCATAATATATAGCGTATTCTTTCTCGGAAATTTTATAATACTTACAGTGTTTATCAGCCAAAAAATCATAATTGCGTATCCAGCTACTTTGCGTCATGGTCGATAAAACAGCATCCAGGTTATGCGCAACCTGCAGTTCGTTGTCGTATTGCAGCACTTCATGTAGTTTGTTATATGAAATCATCATTTTGAGAGCGTTGAATGTATCAGTCACATTTTCTCCGTCGTAATGTTCTTCATCATCAATGACGCCCCAATGATATTGTTTAATTGAAAACTGATTCGTTTCATCATCAAACCAAAGTTCT
>SFQZ01000090.1 GCA_004562915.1 bacterium | reverse complement strand
CTCTGGACATCAATACCTTATAGATTTGTTTTACATATTGTGTCAATCGAGCCTGTTGACCTTTCAGTCCTTTTTTTCCCGAAGAGTCTTTGTATTCCTCGAATTCAACATAAAGAGAATGATTCTCCGGATCATACTTGAGATCATTTCCGATAATGACACCCACGTAATCAAATTCCAATCCCTGTACCGTGTGGATACATCCCACCTGGTTTACGGAATCATCCTTAATTGCAAACAAAGCTCTTTGTTTTCTTGCATTCCAAGGCATACTGAAGTCCTTTTCGGGAATAGTAACATCATTGACCGTAGCATTCACATCATCAGACCAATCCCACGCAAATCCTGCAACCATTCGAGCATTGTTATCTGTTTCAGAATTCTTTTTCCGAATCAATTCACGCATTTCATTTGGATCATCGAAAATGCGAAATTCGTACTCTTCATTATCCCATCCCTCATAGTTGGCTGTGTCTTCGATTTGAAGAGTATGTGTTACCCAATTAATAAATCCCTCTGCTCCTGAGCATCGAAATTGAGCTTTCAATTCCATTTCTATAACTTCTGAGCCTTCTAATTCAGCAACTCTTTTTATTTCTGCAACAGAACCAATATCAGCAGGAACCACTTTCTGGGTATCATCTACAAAGAAGACATTTAATCTGGATGCGTGGATAATATCTTGTATTTGATTCTCTCCTCGCATCATAAGCATTGGCAGGTACGCCAAAAAACGTTCCTGAACCACCAAAAAGAGGCTTAATATTTTGGGCCTTATCAACCTTAGATGCAACCAATTTTTTGACCATCACCTCACGAAAAGCTTCGTTTGGCGCAACAAATTTTGCATTCAATCTGCGATCAATCAACTGATGGAGAACCTTAAATGAAATAACCGATTTCCCTGTTCCGGGGCCGCCTTTTACAATGATCGTCTTTTTCTGTCTCAGGTTTTCAAGTTCTTTACAGATAATGTTATATGCTACCACCTGCTCGTCGAGCAGAATAAACTCATCATTACCCGCATAAAGAGAATCGACACAATCCACCAGTGCTTTTGAAGGACGAATACGACCATGCTCCATATCATAAAGAATATCCATTCCCTTACCAGAGCCAACCATCTTTTTCAGATAATCCTGAAGAGCCCTGTAATCATCAATGAAATATATAGGAGCAAGTTTTGTACCTTCACTATAACGCGGATCTAATAATGGTTCTGGATTCTTTCTTGAATAGTTATGAAGATAAACACATGGATAACCACTGATTCCATTTGAATAAATGCCCTCATTCATTAACCCCATCATCCGGCTATAATTCTCTGCCTGATATGATGGATGCTGAACATCTCGAAATCCTCCGCCAACAAAAGTATGAACAAGTTCTGGTATATCAGTTGAATCGGCTGATTCCCATTGTTTTAATTCAATAAGAACATAATTTTTTTCTTGATTCTCATTTTGTCCAGTCACGATAAAATCAACTCGTTTACTTGTATTCGGAATCGTATATTCAATTAAAACGCCACAATCCTCAGCAATTTCTGAATTTCGAAGTACTCTCTCCATATATTGCATAGAGTTTCTCCACGCAGTTTTTTCCGCCGGGGATTCTCTATGTCCTATTTTCTCAATGAAATTCGCTTCGATAATATCAGAAATATGATTTGATTCAACGTCCTGCCTGAAAGCCAGATTTGTATTGCTATATATAATCATTGCACCAAAACCTCTCTATATTATTCCAGTTTTTCAATCCTCGCTAATGAGACAACTTCAAATTGTCCTCAATCATAAATAGAACGAAATTGTATTTCAAACATTCCTTGAACATAATCAAACTTGTTGTTATGTTAAAAAATATTAACAATAGAAATCGTACCGAATCACCGCACAGTTCTTCACGCCCCATGCAGCATATTCTTCATTGGTCATGTCTGTAAAATAAGACTGAACCACTCTTGCAATCCCGTTATGTGCAACCAAAATATAAGTCTTTTCATCCGACTCTGCCTTAATATCATCAAGCGAATTATAGATTCTTTGTGCCAGGCGTAATGTTGATTCACCGCCCTCATGATTGCAGGCAAAAAATTCTTTAGCTTTCTTGAAATACTGTCCGTCACGTGGGGTGGACTCCCACTTACCAAAGTTCTGCTCAATCAATCTTGGTTCCACTCTGCATGGAATCTCTGTCATTTCGGAGATTAGCTGAGCAGTATCTGCGGCCCGACTAAGCGGTGAGCAGAGAATCTCATCTGCTTGAATTCCTTCGGCAATAATCTTACGGCCGGTTTCTCTGGCCTGCTCACGGCCATATTCTGTAAGCGGACTTTCGGTAACTCCGCAAATCTTATTTTCAACATTCCACACGGTCTGGCCGTGGCGATGAAACAAATCTGCTGCTTTTCTGGAATTATGGAATCATCCGGAACTGGACAGTGCGGTGGTTCTGCTCTTAAACCGTAATATGGGCGGTGCTGTCATCACCAGCCACCAGATTCATCAGGGAAGTTTCATGCACAGCGGAACTATTGAACATATGTGTATCGATCCGAATGGACCGCTCTGCTACTGTGGAAACAGATGATGCCTGGAAACTTTCTGCTCTGCCAATTCCCTGGAGCAGTCTGCCGGTATGACTGCAAAAGAATTTTTCCCACTTCTTCGCGGAAAAAAATCTTCCCATCTTACACAACTCTGGGAAGATTATCTGATACATCTGGCCTTTGCCATAAAAAATATAAACATGATTGTGGATGCACCGATCATTATCAGTGGATATCTGGCACCATTTTTCACCGAGGAAGATATTCAGATACTTCTAAAAAATGTTAATTCTGCTTCTCCTTTTCCGCTTGACAGACCTCAGATTTTGATTGGTAACCACGGACAATATACTCCAGCTATAGGTGCTGCACTGTTTTATGTGGATCAGTTTATACGAAGTGTATAGACGTGTCTGGCTTTCGTCCATTCACATCCTCATTCTCTGCGGTGTATCTCCATAAATCTTTTTAAACGTTCTAAGAAAAATCTTATAATTACTGATCCCATGGGCTGCCATCAGATTGGTGATGGAGTCATTGGAATAAATCAGCTCATCATGAAAGCGCATAACACGGACAGCATTTAAATATTCCAGGAAGGTCTGTCCCGTATATTTTTTGAAAATCCTGCAGAAGTATTCCCGGCTCAGTCCCAGATTTCCGGCAGCTTCATCAAGTGTCAGCGGTTCCCGATAATGCTCTCCCACCCAATCCATTGTCTGGGTGAGCCGCAAAATATCACGGTGAGCCGCTTTCTGACCATCCGATGCCAGCCAGCAAGAATCATATCTGTAAAGACAGTACAAAAGATCATGAAGTCTGGCAGTAAAGAGAAGCGGATACCCATCCTCTTCCTTCTGGTAAATGTCCAGCATTTCCATCAGATAATGCGTTGGTGCGCAGGTCGAACCTTCCAGAGCAGTTCCGGCAGGAATCCATGTACCAAAATGGAGTACATCAAAATTTGGAAAGAACTGCTGAAGATATCGGGCGGAAATCTGAAGAAGAATATAACTGGTCGTATCTCCATGGGTACGGGTCATATGGATATCCCTGGAATTAATGATCAGGATATCACCTGCAGACAGTTCAAAAGTTTCTGCCTGAATAACCGCAGTCATCCCTCCGGAAACAATAAGAAGAATTTCCAGATATTCATGCCAGTGGGCCAAAATAGTGTGGGCCGGTTCCTGTACATAAGAAAAATGCACAGGCAACCGGCTGTTTTCACGGACCATTTCATAGGTATAAGCAGACATAATAGCATTCCCTCCTGTTTCTTCTCTATGGTATGTCAATTCTGACAATATTTTCTTTCTATATTTTAAGAAATAAATCAAAAAATATCAATATCAACCAAAAAATAGTCAAAAAAATGAATAGAAAAAAACACATATATACTTCATAATCAAGATATCTGAAAAATACAACCATGAAAATGATATATACGATCGGAGGGTTATTATGAAACTCAGAAAACGTCTGTTTCCAGGTACTACATCTGATGCTGTGACTGAGCGTGAGACAAAAAATCGCAAATTAGCCAGAAAGGCTGCTGCCGAAGGGTTCGTTCTTTTAAAGAATGATGAGCACTTTCTTCCTTTGCCGAAAGGAATCAGAATCGGACTTTACGGTGCCGGTGCAATCAAAACCATCAAGGGTGGCACCGGATCCGGTGATGTAAATGAACGTGACTGTGTAAATATTTATCAGGGTATGATAAATGCAGGCTATGAAGTAACCAGCAAAAAATGGCTAGATGACTATGATGCTCAGTATATTCAGGCAAGAGAAAACTGGAGGGATAAGATTTTCAAAAGCCTGCCGGAATATGACAATAATTTCTTTCGTGCCTACTCCGCAGCGCAGTTTCAGATGCCCTGCGGAAGTGCCATCGATGTAGAAGCTGCACGGGCAGATGGAGCTGACATCGCAATTTTTGTCCTGAGCCGAATTGCCGGTGAAAATGCAGACCGATCCGTGTCTGAAGGCGATTATCTGATCACAGCAGAAGAAAAATCACTGCTTACCCAGGTCTGTGAGGCTTATCAGGATGTAGTTCTGGTAATCAATACCGGCGGTCTTGTAGACCTTGGATTTACAGATGAATTTTCCAATATCCGTTCCATTCTGCAGTTTATGCAGGCCGGTCAGGAAGGTGGAAATGCATTTGCTGATGTGATCAGCGGCGATGTCACTCCTTCGGGAAAGATGACCGATACCTGGGCACTGACTTATGGAGATTATCCCAATGCTTCCTTCTTCAGCCATAACAGCGGCGATGTTTACAAGGAGGAATATAAAGAAGGAATTTATGTAGGATATCGCTATTTTGACACATTTGACGTACCGGTACGTTACTGCTTTGGCCATGGACTTTCCTACACGGAATTTGAGATGAATGCCGGAGATATTGCTGTAAATGGTATGGGAACGTCAAATCCAATGGTATCCGTCCACGTAAATGTAAAAAATGCAGGTGCCATATATTCCGGTAAAGAAGTTGCTCAGATCTACGTATCCTGCCCACAGGGCAAAATGGCAAAAGAATACCGCAGGCTTGCCGGTTTTGGAAAAACTCGTCTTCTTTCTCCCGGAGAGAGCCAGAGCCTGGAAATCTCCTTTTCCCTCTACCAGATGGCTTCCTACGACGAAGACCAGGCTGCATGGATTCTGGAAAAAGGAGCCTATGGTATCTGGGTGGGAAATTCTCTTGACAGTGCCAGACTAATCGGTTCCCTGAAGCTGGATGAGGACGCGTGCATGGTACAGTGCGAACATATATGTGAGAAAAAGCAGGAACTGGAAGAGATGATTCCAGATATTTCAAAAATGAAAGAAAAAGAAGCTGCATGGCTTGCGATGACAGATAAGCTTCCGACAATCGAACTGGAGGCTTCCGATATTCCATCAGAAACCATTTCGTATTCCGGTATTCCGGATAAACTACCAGGTAAAGCAGGAGATATTACCGAAAGCCTGTCCCTGGATCAGCTTGTTGCCTTCGCAACGGGAGATGTAAATTCCGGACAGAGCGAATTTGGTTCCGCAGGACAGACCGTTCCGGGTGCAGCAGCTGAGACTGTTTCCATAGCAGCTAAGGATCCCTGGAATGTAGCCAGTATCGTGCTTGCAGATGGCCCCGCCGGTATTCGTCTGAAACAGACCTATCAGGTATTTGAAGGAAAAATTGAAGCCGGTGATCTGATGGAAGCACTGGAAGGTGGATTTTTTGCAGCTAAACGTGGAAAAAGAGGCACCACATATCACCAGTATTGTACTGCTATTTCTGTGGGAACCCTTCTTGCCCAGACATGGAACCTGCCGCTTATCAAAGAAATAGGCGAAATGATCGGACATGAAATGGAACTGTTTGAGGTAACTCTGTGGCTGGCACCAGGTATGAATATCCACAGGAATCCTCTTTGCGGTAGAAACTTTGAGTATTATTCAGAAGATCCGCTCCTTTCTGGTATGATGGCTTCCGCCATGACTCTTGGTGTACAGAAGGTAGCGGGATGCGGAACCACTATCAAGCATTTTGCATGCAACAACCAGGAAGATAACCGTATGGGATCTGACAGTGTGATTTCCGAAAGAACGCTTCGCGAAATCTACCTGAAAGGATTCGAAATCGCTGTGAAAAACTCTCAGCCAATGTCCATTATGACCTCCTATAATCTCATCAATGGTGTCCATGCCGCGAACTGCTATGATATTTGTACAAAAGCCGCCAGAGACGAATGGGGATTTGCAGGAGCGATCATGACAGACTGGACTACTACCACAGATTCCACTGCAGGCATTTGTACCGCTTCAGGATGTATGCGTGCCGGAAACGATATGGTTATGCCAGGAGATCCTGCTGACCACGAGAACATCCGCAAAGAACTGGATGAAGGAACTCTGGATATCCGCGAGCTGAAACGCTGCGTATGCAATACCATCCGGGTAGCACTTCAGTCTAACCAGTACGAGGACGCTGTAAGCTATCTGGATCAATTCGAAAATCTTGACACTTATATGACAGCCAAATAAAAGAAGCATAAATTTGCCCCGTCGGGGTCTGTGCAGTGAACTCTGTACAACTTCCGCCGGGGAATTTTATTTTTATTCTTTCATCCATGTTTTTGATGAAATTCTATACCGATGTAATGGGTGTTTCCAGCGGCCTGGTGGGATTGATGATGATGGTTGCGCGAATCGTTGATGCATTTACTGATGTGGCGAACAAAATAAAAATGTCCCATTTCTCATTCTCCTGCTCTTTTCTTATCACAATTCAAGCTTCCGGTTAGCGCTTTAAAAGGCTTTTTTCTACGCTCTCCCAAAGCCAACCGCCTCCTTGTGTTTCTGTCTTGATTATACTATAATCAAGGCAGAATTGCACATAGCAGATATAACTCTTAACACAACGAAAGAAAAGAGATGATTAAAAATGTACATATTTCTTATCGGCAGCATACTTGCCATCACACTGGCCTGGAAGTCTCATCACTTCTCCGATAATATCCAGCAGCAACTGCTCGTTTTTCTTGCTGTACTGTTCCCGCTCTCAGAGCTGGTCAAGCAGATTCTTTTGTTCATAAATAACGACTGTACCTATGACTGGTGGTATTTCCCATTCCAGCTTTGCAGCATCCCAATGTATCTGCTTCCTTTATACTGTCTTCTCTCTGAGAAATTCTTGGGTCTCCGCAAAGTACTGGCTAATTTTATGGTTGATTTCGGTCTTCTCGGAGGAATCTTCGCATTTGCCGATACCAGTGGCATGCACTATGATCTGCCTGTACTCACACTACACAGCTACCTCTGGCACTTTCTTCTAATCTATCTCGGTTTCTTTCTGATATTTACCCAAAGAAACAGTTCCCTTCCAAAGGATTTCCTGCTTCCGGGTACCCTCTTTCTTCTGTTAGTTGGAATTGCCACACTGCTGAATATGGCCTTACATACCAAAGGACTCATCAACATGTTTTACGTCAGTCCTTACTATCATATGCAGCAGATTGTCTTTGCGGATATCGCCCTAGTCACCGGGCAGACCGCCGGACGACTTATTTATCTTGCCTCCGAACTGCTGGGAGCTTTTCTTATACACTTGGGCTCAATAATGTTCCATCCGTTGAAATCGTAACGACCTGCCACGGAATGAATTTCCCGCTAGCCTGCAGCGCTTTCTTAGCGGCCATCACCAATCCTCCGCAGCAAGGCACTTCCATCCGCAGTACGGTAACACTGCAAATATCATTATTTGCAAAAATCTGTGTCAGTTTCCCGCTGTAATCCACCGAATCCAGCTTCGGGCAGCCGATCAGCGTGATCTTTCCGCGCATAAATTCTTCATGCACATTTGCATAGGCATATGCCGTACAATCCGCCGCAATCAGTATATTTGCACCGTCAAAATACGGCGCGTTTACCGGAACCAGTTTGATTTGGCACGGCCACTGGGCAAGTCTGGAAGTGCAGGAAACGGACCTTGCCATTTCATCTTTTTTCTTCTTATTCGCCAATACGGCCTGTTCATCATAAGCCGCCGCCTCACGTTCCACGAACGTAATTGCACCGGTCGGGCACTCCGGCAGACAATCCCCCAGCCCGTCACAGTAATCATCCCGAAGAAGCTTTGCCTTGCCATCCACCATGCCGATGGCCCCTTCATGACATGCGTTTGCACACGCACCGCATCCATTACATTTATCTTCATCAATTTGTATAATTCTTCTGATCATATTTTTTGTCCTCCTTGTGCTTCTGTTTGGATTATACTATAATCAAATCAAAAATTCGGTGGTTATAACCACAAAAGGAGAATTCATGGAGAAATTTTTATCACCTGTTTTTCAGGGAATTAATGATACTGAATGGCAGAAAATGCAGACTATCCAATGCATGCATCAGGCATCTTTCGCAAAAAATGCCGTCATTTTCCATGCAGGCTCAATGATATCCGATGCCGGTATCGTGATGCGTGGCAGTGTCAATATTGAAATCAATGATCTCTGGGGGAATCGCAGCATCCTGAGCAACGTTTCTGCCGGTCATATTTTTGCGGAAACTTATGCGCTCAGCCGGGAGCCTTTAATGGTAGACGTCGTATCTGCCGAAGACTGCGAGGTTCTGTTTCTGAATCTGAGTGCTCTTACAGATCCGCTGTATGCGAATGATTCCTGGCAAAGAAAGTTTATGAAAAACATCCTGAATGCCTGTGTACAGAAAAATCAGGTACTTTCAAACCGCATTTTCTGTACCACCCCCAAATCAACACGTGCCCGCATCCTGACTTATCTTTCCTATCAGGCCGTTAAGGAAGGCAGAACTACGTTTCGAATTCCGTTTAATCGCCAGCAAATGGCAGATTATCTGAACCTGGATCGAAGCGCCCTCTCCAAGGAACTGGGACGTATGCGCGACGAAGGCATTCTGGAGTTTCGTAAAAATCAATTCACATTAACCGGGATTCAACTCTCACCGTAACACAAATACTTTGCTTTATTCCGGGTACCATACACTCTTTCCCGTAGATTTAGCATATTCAAATTCCGACGGTTACGGTCTTTCCTTCATATACCTTTCCCACATATCAGAATATCTTGTTCCCCATTCTACATTTGTGATAGTAGAGTAAGGAATCTTAAGTATATCATCATACCATACTCCATCTGCATCAAACGCCCTGAGAAATAGTTTATTCTTCTTCGCCTTGACAACTACGCCAATAGCAAACTCTCCATGAATTTCATCTTCCACAATAATAAATTGCTCCTTCGTTTTTAAGGAATCAAAAATTGTCCTCCAATCAGACAGATCAATATCCGGTGCCTTAATACCTCTTGTAATACCATATCGTTTATTAATCTCATTACATTTATTAGTATTAACCTCAACTTTCTTAAGTTGTGACATTTTACGTATACAATAGCCATCTAATTGAAAATCTGCTTCAGTTTGTCCCAAAAAAAATTTTTTATTTACTTCATTTGGATAATAATAAAAAAAGTCCTCGCTATACGAAAAGGAACAGCGGCATAGCCCTATTTCAGTAATTGCTTTTGTAATAATTTCAATCTTCTTTCGCTTTTTCATGGTTCTTCCTCTTTCCCTGTCCTAATTAATTTATATTATACACCGTAACGCCCCCGATTCCAGTGCATTCGTTACGATTCAGGCTCTTTCTGTTGTCCCTTTCATTCCTTCTTTTGAAAAACAGCCAGCTTCATCAAAAGCCAGCCATTTTCCAAAAAAGCATCATTTCATATTATCTTTGCGCGTAGTCTATATGCCTGCATTACAGCCATGAGGATGTCTTCCAGTCAATCAGCTTATCACTATAACCTTACACATGGATTTCGGCACAATTCTATGCCTGAACAAAAGTTCTTTATACACTAAATACAGTTCAAGTCAAAAGAGTTATCAATTCACAATTTACGGTCCAGTAATGTAAAAACAATAAATATTGCCCCTGTTATCGGGAAGTTGAGTTTGAAGTTTTCATAATGTAGACACATTTTTACGATTACACGCATTATTATCGTTATGTTATGCTATTTCAATAAACGTAGTTGCATTTGAAACCTTGATCTGTGTATCCAGTTCCGCAAGAAGTGTACTCCGCTTTTCTTCCAAATCTGACAGTTTCTGAAAACGATCTATCAGATCCATGATTTGCTGATATGCCGCTTTAGCTTCCTTTGCATAGACTTCTTTGGCTACACGCTTTTCGTAGACTTTATCCTCATTCGGTTTGATCGTATCAACAAAACTTGCTTTTTCAATCTTATCAGCAATCTTCTTAACCAGAAGATCTCTTTCGTCCAACGCCTGTGTCACCAGTATCTTATCGCCCATAATAAACTCCTCCCTTAAAATACCTGCCATTTTTCTTTCTAGTTACTATTGTGACATGCTCCCACTACTTAAGCCCTAAAGCTTTGAAGTAGGGGCTTCTTACTCAATA
>SFQZ01000089.1 GCA_004562915.1 bacterium | reverse complement strand
TTTCCTCCTGTTCGTTATAAGTCGCACGGAGGATATTTTACCACATCTGGGACATTTTCATATGTGGTATACTGAGACATTATCATAAATGGCTTATACGACAGACACGTGTCCGGTTTCCGGTTCTTGACAAATCTCATGAAACAAGGTATACTTGATTCTGCGCAGCCGGGGAGATAGCGGTGCCCTGTACCTGCAATCCGCTACAGCAGGGGTGATACCAATCTGAGGGCTTCTTCTTGTGGAGCTGCCTTCTATAAGTGGCGTTGACGTCTGGGTCTTACGCAACAGGACTCTGTGAACCGTGTCAGGTCAGGAATGAAGCAGCACTAAGCAGAATCTCCTGTGTGCCGTGAGGGTGCCTGGGCCGAGTTAACTGTAGGAGTAACGTCTGTGAGGGAAGTTCGAGGTGCGGTGCGCATAAAAAATATTTTTTTCAAAGATAATAAAGGGCAATTGGAGATATTTGATATATTTTCCAATTACCCTTTTTTTGACTGGTGTGATTTCTTTCAAACGTTCAGGTCGACGGATAGAAGCCCTATCTTTATCAGTCCACCTTCAGAATCATCTGCAAAATCCTTTTTACACAGACTTCCATTTCTTCCCGTGTAATCAGACCTTTCTCTTTTGCTTCCATCACTCTTTCCGGATAGCCGCAGCCCATCTTGATATCTCCTCCTGCTTTTGTCTCCAGATAGTGTTCTGCATGGTTCCACCAATCTGTAGTAACCATACCTTCAAATCCCCACTCTTCTCTCAAAATGCCTGTAAGAAGTTCCGGATTGCAGGATGTGGGACAGCCGTTCATAAGATTATAAGAACTCATGATCGTCCATGGCTGAGCTTCTTTTACTGCAATTTCAAAGCCTTTCAGGTATATTTCACGCAGGGCTCTTTCGGATACCCGGGAATCACTGTCTTTTCTGTTTGTTTCTTTATTGTTACAGCAGAAATGCTTCATGGAAGCACCGATATGTTGTGACTGAATGCCCTGAATCATTGCCGCTCCCATTTTTCCGGAGATCAGCGGATCTTCCGAATAATATTCAAAATTTCGTCCGCAAAGAGGACTTCTGTGGATATTCATAGCCGGCGTGAGCCAGATACCAATATTGTTTTCTTTTACTTCAGCTGCTCCCGCAGCACCCACTTTGCGCACCAGATCTGGATTCCATGTGCAGGCAAGAAGTGTTGCACAGGGCCATGCGGTCGTACATACTCCACACTCCGGCTGAATTCTCAGACCTGCCGGACCGTCTGCTGTCATAATATTCGGTATACCATATTCCGGAAGATTTCCCATACCAAAGGTATTTGCTACTCCTGTATTGGACTGGCCTCCCAGAAGATCTGCAATCTGTTCATCTGTTAACTGCTCCATAAACTCATCCAGAGTAATTTTTCCATCTGCCACTTCACTCAACATATACTTTTTCAGTTCTTCTTCTGTTTTTGCCCATGGCATATGCATCTGGGGAATCGGACGTACCTGTGGAATTACTCCTTCCAGTGTATCAATATTCTGCGGAATCAGACCATTTTTCTCAAATTCCTTTTCCTGTACAGGAAGAGGTTCACAGGTACCGTCAGCCAGCATTCTTTCTTTTAGAAGCAGCGGAGCACATTTCTCTGTCAACTGTTCCACCACCTTGTCGTCATCCAGAGTAATCTGCAAATCGACCGACTGCACATCTCTGACAGAAGTTCCCACCCAGAAATGATAACTTCCTTTTTCCAGAACATAGGCAGATTTTGTGATTTTACCCAGATCATCATAGGATGCCATCACAGAAACTTCCATTTCCAGAGAAATAAACTGAGATTCACCCGACTGAAGAAGACGGGTTTTCTTAAACGCTCCCAGTACTTTTGCCGGTTTTCCCAAAACTCCCTGAGGTGCTGTATAATACAGCTGAACCACTTCTTTACCTGCACAGTCACCGGTATTGGTCACCCGGACATCCGCTTTGATTTTTCCCTGTTCCTCTCTTGCTCCGACAACTTCTAAAAGAAATGTTGTATAAGAAAGACCATATCCGAATGGATAATTGACCTTGGAAGCCGCTCCCGGAATCGTCTCAAAATAACGATAACCCACATAAATATCTTCGTTATAATCTACATAATCTTCCGAATCATTGAACCCGGCAGAGGATGGATAATCATCGAAAGATCCCGCAAACGTATCCGTCAATTTTCCGGAAGGATTACCATCGCCGCACAGAAGATCTGCTGCTGCCATACCACCTTCCATACCACCCTGCCATGCAAGAAGTACACCCTGGATCCGGTCATTATGTTTGAACCAGGAGGTATCCACCATACCTCCCACATTCAAAACTACGACTACTTTCTTAAAATTGGCAGTTACCGTATCTACCATATTCTTCTCTTCTTTTGTCAGATAGAAATCACCGTCTCCCGGAATTCCTTTTCTGTCCCAGCCTTCACCGGAAAAACGGCAAATGGAAATAACTGCTGCATCTGCCCATGCCTTTGCTTCTTTCAACAGATTTTCCGGAATCTCAGGCTCTGCCGTCTGTCCCGGCAGGACACCTTCCGCATACTGCTTACGGATATTTTCTCTGTAAAAATCTCCCAAAGATGCAAGTATCTGTACCTTTCCTTCTTTTTCTTTATACTCAAGTCCTTCCTGCAGGCTTCGAATATAAGCAACCGTTACATCACCACTTCCGCCACCGCCTTTTACATAGTCAACACTGGCTTTTCCAAACAGTGCCAGTCTGGTTCCTTTTGCAAATGGCAATACACAGCCATCATTTTTCAAAAGAACCATTCCCTCTGCTGCCGCTTCTCTCGACAATTGAATGTGTTCTGCACATCCTGTCACTCTTTTTCCATCTTTTCCGATTGGCAGACATGGCTGGTAAAGTGCTCTCGTCCATTTATTCATCCCTTTTTCCTCCTGTTATCAACTTGCGTTAACTGTCCACTGGATCTGACAGTTTCTGGTTCTATGTTATCTCATAAAATACAGAAAATCCAGAGCAAATTCTGACTTCTTAATGGATGGATTTTGACTTCTTGTATGGATTCTGTTTTTGACGTATAGTAGAAAAGAAAGAAATTTGGAAAACGGAAGTGTGAGATTTATGCGTAACATGACAACAGGTTCTGCCCACAGCCATCTGTGGCGATATGCTCTGCCTCTGCTGCTGGGTAATTGGCTGCAGCTGGCTTACAATGCTATAGATTCTATTATTGCGGGAAGATTTATCGGAAAAGACGCTTTGGCAGCGGAAGGAATTGCCGGTCCGGTCATGAATCTGGTGATTCTTGCAATCACCGGACTTTGTATCGGCTCCGGTGTATTAATGAGTGAGTATTTTGGTAAAAAAAATTTTCAAAAGCTGCGCAAGTCCATGGCAACTATGCTCCTTTCCGGAGCATGTGGCGGTTTCCTCGTAGCAGCATGCTGCATTATCCTGACTCCCTCTATTTTACGGCTCATGGCTGTACCGAAAGAGATTTTTGATATTACTGTGATCTATCTGCGGATCACTTTTCTGGGGATACCGTTTACGTTCTTTTATAATGCGCTGTCTGCCGGACTGAAAAGTGTCGGTGATTCCAAAACTCCTTTGAAATTTCTGGCATTTTCCTCTGTTTTGAATGCCGTTCTGGATCTGATTTTTCTTGGAATCTTTGGTTTCGGTATTGTATGCAGTGCAGTTACAACCGTCGTTGCGGAAGCCTTCTCCGCCATTCTGGCAGGCAGCTACATGCTGACAAAGGAAAAAGAACTCTGGCCGGATAAAGACCAGTGGAAAATCGACCGCACGATTCTGAAGCAAATTTTGAATTACGGCGGACCGACCGCATTTCAACAGGCTGTCCAACCTATCGGTAAAGTATTAATCCAGGGACAGGTCAACGCTCTGGGTGTCAGTGTGATTGCCGCATTCAATGCAGTGACAAGAGTAGATGATTTTGCCTGTATTCCCGAGCAGGGAATCGCCTCCGCAATTTCCACCTATATTGCACAGAACAGAGGTGCACAAAAAAATGACCGGATCCGGAAGGGATTTCGGGCAGGCATCCGTCTGGAACTCTGTTACTGGATCTTGATCGGAACCATAACCGCATTTTTCAGAACTCCAATCGTCTCATTATTTGTGACGGGAGACGGAGCCGACATGGTAATCCGGCTGGGTAGTCAGTACCTTATGTATATGTCTGTTTTCTATCTCTGGCCGGCACTGACCAACGGATTTCAGGGATTTTTCCGGGGAATGGGGAAAATGTATACCACCATTATCGGAACTGCCATCCAGATCTCCATCCGTACCCTGTGTACTTATATCCTCGCGCCAAAACTGGGAATAGTAGGCATAACATTTTCCTGTGTGATCGGATGGTCAGTCATGCTTCTGTTTGAGATACCATATTATTTTGTCACCTGCAGAAAAATGTAGAAGAACTGACTCCGCTTGGGAAGCTACACGTCATCCCGGGTCAGTGTCCGCACCCATTTGCCGTGGTTTGCCACAATAAAAGCAGGGATACATTTAAATATCTGATCTGCGTTCAGACAGCATACAACCACTGCCGGCGATGCTTTCAACACAAATGCAACAAAAAAGGATACCGGAAGTACGATCATCCAAATGCTGACAAGATCCAGTTTTACCACATACATGGCATTACCGCCGCCGCGGATAATACCGGTATTGGTTGCCATCTGATAAGACATCCCTACACAGACCACACTCAGAATCATCAAAAATGTATTTGCCATTTTTTTCGTTTCCGGTTGTAAATCATAGAGAGAAAGGATCGGAATACGAAGGAAAAACAGCACCGTTCCCGATATCACTCCAATGATCAGAAACATCACCTGCATTCTGCGGGCATAGGTTTTCACCCGCGCCATATTTCCTGTTCCGACAGCTTCTCCGATCATAACAGAAGCTGTGGATGCTGCTCCTACAGCTGTTGATTTTACCAGCAGAAACAGGTTTGACGCAGCACTGTTTGCCGCAATCGCCGCCGCTGTCATATGGCCCAGAATGGCTGTCTGCAGGGCTGTATTCACTCCCCACAATCCCTGAGTGATCATCATCGGCGTTGAGATCTTAAAGTAGTCTTTACTCAATGTTTTGTCAAAACTCAGATAATCTCGAAGGCGCAGTCTGAGAATATTTTCTTCTTTCATAACAAATACAAGCAGAACTATCATCTCCAGAATTCTGGCTGTCAAAGTCCCGATGGCAGCACCTGCCGCTCCCATCTCCGGTGCCCCAAAGTGTCCGAATATCATAACATAATTGATTCCACAGTTTACAAAGAAGGTCATGATTGACAGATAAAACGCGATTTTTACAGTTCCTACGCTGCGCAGTGTTGCCAGCAGGATCTGTGTAACGGCAAAAAACAAATAGGTAAAGCGGATAATATTCAGATACCGCACTCCTTCCGCTATGATTGATTCCTCCATTGTAAATATCTTCAATGCCTGCACCGGAAATAGACTCATAAGCGCAAATAAAAGGATTCCAATCGTCAACGCAGTATACATTGCCGTGGCTGCAATCTTTTTCATTGGTCCGGTCTGTCTTTTTCCCCAGTACTGACTGCAGAAGATCACCAGCCCTTCTCCCACGGCAAATAAAAGCTGCTGATACACAAACTGAATCTGATTTACCGCCGCCACACCGGATAATGCTGTCTCGCTATATGCTCCCAACATAATATTATCCGCCAGATTGACACTGATCGTAATTACATTCTGCAGTACCAGCGCCACATACATAGAAAAGAATTTTTTATAGAACGCTTTATCAATTTTCACGCTTTTCCACCTCATTGCATAGTAAATCCGATATCAAAATATCACGATTTGCATCCGGGTGCAACACAAATCACATTGCAAAATCATACACTATGCAAAGATTTCTTGCATTTTCTTTCGAGAGTGCTATACTGATTTCATGGGGCATTAGCGCAGTTGGGAGCGCGTAACATTCGCATTGTTGAGGTCACGGGTTCGAATCCCGTATGCTCCATTATAAACAAATCATATCAAACAAATCAAAAAGAGCCCCTATTTTAGGACTCTTTTCTTTGACCGGAGATGAAGGGATTTGAACCCTTGCGCCGGTAAGCCGACCTACCGCATTTCGAGTGCGGACCCTTCAACCACTTGGGTACATCTCCATTTGATTCTTCAATTTGAAAGATTCGCTTTACATTATACTGCCTTGGTTTTCTTCCGTCAATACTTGTTTTTTCTGAGCTTTTTTTATTTCTCTTAACTCTTTAAAAAATCCCGAAAGCATCTGGCTGCACTCTTCCTCCAGAACCCCTCTGGTCACTTCTACCTGATGGTTAAACTGATCCATCTCCAGAAGATTCAAAACAGAACCGGCGCAGCCTGCCTTGGGGTTCATACTGCCGATCACCACCCGGCTTACTCTGGCCTGCACGATCGCTCCTGCACACATCTGGCAAGGTTCCAGAGTGATATACATGGTACACCCTTCCAGCCGCCAGTCACCCAACTTTTTGCTGGCTTTGCGGATTGCATTTATTTCCGCATGGGAAAGTGTATTTTTATCTGTATTTCTCCGATTGTATCCCCGGGCAATGATTTTGCCCTCATAAACAATCACACATCCGATGGGAACTTCCATAAGGGCGTATGCCTTTTGGGCCTGACGGATTGCCTCTTTCATAAATTTTTCATCCATAATCTCCTGTTATCCCTTTCTTTTTGTCATACCTGATTTTTCCGACGCATATGCTTTCATAGAAAAGCCCTGAAAGGAAGCACCGAATTTGTCCGAATATCAACGTTTTGTATCCTATATTTATGAATATCGCAATAATACAAAATCAAAAAACTGCGGGTTTTCCCGGGTGGAGGTACGCAATCATCAGTGTCGGCTGGAAGTACATATGAAACTTCCCATCTACCCTTTCACTCCCTCTTTTCATGTCTATGCGTTTGTCCCTGTGGATGGACAGCTGCTGGGACTTACCCTGGGAAATGCCGGTTATCATCAGGGTGCTGTCTACGGTGCTTTTACCATTCCTGACAGTAATATCAATGATCTGCCTTATGGCATCAAGGATCTTGGAGGACTTTACATTCAGACTGATGGAGGAGAAACTTTTGCTACCGCATGGAAAGAGCTTACCATACAGCCGGAGCTTTTTTCTGTATACAGGGAAACCCCTCAGGTTCAGGCGGCTTCGCTGGAAATCCCCGCCCCTGCTTCTTCTTCAATCGATCCCTGGGAGAAGATTCAGAACACTTATCCACATATGCATCCGTTTTTTGATGATTCTATCCACCAATGCGTACAGTTATCCCTGGAAGATATCCCTAAACTCTGTCAATATGGTATACCCATCGGCGTCAACCAGTTCCTGATCCACGGCTGCCAGTCATACCGCCACTTCCTTCTGGGAAAATCCGTCGATTCCTCCGACAAAGAATATGTCCTGGCTGTTCCTGGGATCTATGATGAAAAAGAACAGTTTCTTGCTTCCATGTTTGGTTTTCCGAATTTTAAACCAGCCCAAAATGATACCATCCGTTCCGGTCAGTTTGGCTACTGGTATCGGCTGTTATACTAATCCCGGGTTATGAATTCTGTCTGTGGCGAAACAATCTATACACATTTTCTACCTGAACCAATCCTAGGATTTCTGCTGTGTTTTTCAAATTCCCCGGATTTCCACCTGGGGAATTTCTTGCAGCAGCATCTCCCTGAAATTTTCCAGTTGTTCTTTTGCATAACAGGTAAATCCCGGATGTATCACATGTTCCGACTCCTTGTAGGCCTGAAGAAAGTATCTTCCGCTTCCGGAAAGCCATTTACCAATCATGCGGATATCCTCTTTTTGGTGGAGCTCTTTTACCACAGTGGTACGAAATTCATAATCTACCACACCGGTTTTTAAAAACTCAACCGACTCATGAATCGCATCCAGATTCAGTTGTGTCATACCTGTTGTCATACTATATTTCTGAGGTGAATTTTTAATATCCATCGCCACATAATCAAGCATTTTCCTTTCAACCAGACTTTTCAGCATCTTAGGATTGCTTCCGTTCGTATCCAGTTTTACCGAATATCCCAACTCTTTTATCCTTTCTATAAATTCCGGCAAGTGCGCACTCATCGTGGGTTCTCCCCCTGTAATGCACACCCCATCCAGAATCCCTTTTCTCTTTTTTAAAGTACCCAGTACTTCTTCTAGCGGTATCACCGGCTCTTTCTCCGGAGCAAGAACCAATCCTGCATTGTGACAAAACGGGCATCGAAAATTACAGTGTCCCAGAAATATCGTGCAGGCCAGTCTGCCAGGATAATCAAGAAGTGTCAATTTATTGAATCCATGTATTTTTACCATTCTATGCTCCATTCTATCAGGGTGTAAATATATCTGTTCCCTGCATTTTCTCTATCTCTTTCCTGAGCTTTTTCTCCCGGTCCCGTGTCATCAGTATCTCGCAGTTTTCTTCAAATACAGGGCATCCCTGTTCACGGATCAGCTCCATGCAGCCTTCATGTGCTGTAAATGATTCCATTGCCACAAGAAATGCAGTTCCCTTTCCAAATCTATCACTGATCCATTCAAGAACCCGATTCATCTCTTTTGCTCGCAGTTGAGCTTCCCGTTCCAGTTCAGCTTTCTTTTCCTGTATTCGTTCTGAAAACCGATATTTTACCTCTCCCCAGCACTGGCCTGTGCATTCTCTTACATCTGCAAATATTGCTTTCAGCTCCCGATCCACCTTCCGTTCCAGACAGGCCTCTTCCTCCCTGATGGTCTCTGTCTGTTCTTTTATTTCCAGTGCATATGCCCTCTTTTGGAAAAATACTTCCAATGCTTCATACACATTTTTTTCATCTACACGGATCTGTCGTTCCAGAAGCTGTCCTACCTGCTCAAGCCGTCGCTGCAATTTAGCAGACTGATCCCATTTTGCTATATGATTCAACACCTGGGAAATCAAAAGATTGGAAATCGTGAGCTGTTCATCCAGAGGCCATTCTTCCTGTCCGTAAACCACTGCATCTCCGGTAAAAATATTTTCCATATCCGCCCGGTATTTTTCTCTGCATTTCTGATAAAACTGATAATAAGAAGCAAAATCCTCAGAAATTTCTCTGCACTGAATATACTGTCGAATCAGACTTTCACTGACCGGGACCTGCATTTCCTCATACTGCTCTATCATAACGCTCAAATCTTCCCATCCTCGGGCAGTGACAAATTCTTTTCCCTCCGGGCTTTGATCCACGCGATAAAAGTTCTGAGATTTTCCTTCCAGATAAGACCGGATTGCACCATGTATTTCCTTCTCTGCCGCATACGTCTTCCACGCCGGATAATCCACATCCACGTCAATCTTTTTTACTCTGTCCAGTGTAACAATGTCGAATTCACGGACCGACTTGTTATATTCTGAAGGATTGCCGGCCGCTACGATCACCCATCCTTTCGGAACCCGATGATTGCCGAAGGTTTTTCCCTGTAAAAACTGAAGCATCGTAGGCGCAAGAGTCTCGGACACACAATTCACTTCATCGATAAACAATATTCCCTCCCTGCATCCTGTATTTTTCATACATTCATACACGGAGGCAATAATCTCGCTCATGGTATATTCTGTCACCGTCACTTCCCGTCCATCATAAATTTTCTTTTCCACCATTGGGAGGCCCACTGCACTCTGACGGGTATGATGGGTTATTGTATAAGATACCAGACCCACAGCACATTCCTCTGCAGCCTGCTCTACAATCGCTGTCTTTCCAATCCCCGGCGGCCCCATCAAAAGAACCGGTCTCTGACGAATCTGAGGAATTTTGTATTCTCCATCTTCATTTTTTGCAATATATGCACGGACCGTATGAATCACTTCTGTTTTCGCTTCCTGTCGGAATTCGGGTCTGCATAGCAGACATACTTCCAATCCGAATTCCTGCGCATCCTCGCGGAGCGTATATCAGATGGGGGATTGAAACCCGCCACTGATATATAATTGTTGCTCACCGCCTACAGAGGCGGGAGTCATCCCTCATCTGATATACTCTGGCAAATTCGCTGACTCTGTCATAATTCCAGATTCAGTCGAATCGCCCAGTCGGGGATTTTTCGTTTCTCCAGTTCTCTGTTCAGAAACACAAAAGCTGTCTCGTACGCCGGTTTATCATGAGGAAAAATTCCATCCCCGTCTGTAAAGTACAGTAGTCCCTTCAAATTCCGAATTTCTTTCTGTTCCAGCATTTTATCCACCAGACGAAAAACCGGGGTAAAATCGGTTCCTCCCAACCCCTGTATCTTTACATTTTTCAGATAAGATTTCCAGTCTTCTTCACAGGTGATTTTTTTATGATCCTGTATCATAGAATCACATTGAATGATATGAACATTCATTTTTCTGAAAAAATTCTCCCGGCTGCTCAGGATTCGATAAGTTTCATCCAAAAACCGGCACACAATCTCCCCTGAACAGGAGCCAGAAGTATCAATGGCAATCACGAATTCTTCCAGACGGTTCACTTCCGTCGTTTCCAGCGGCTCTACCAGAAGTACATTTTCATATCTCTTCAGTCCATAGAGATAGGGAATATAATCAATACTTTCCATATCCAGCTGCATTTCCTCCCGGCATACGGCAAACTGCTTTAAAAACTTGCGATAGTCATATGTTTTTCGATGTGCAGACCGGTACTCTTCTACTCCTGCTCCGCTCTGTCTTCCTGCTCGCTGACCTGCTCCGTGAAGCTGCATGGACAGACCTTGACGGGCACTTCTCCATGTTTTTACCAGATCTTCCTGTCTTTCAAGTGATTTTTTCTCTTTATCATCCTGATACCAGTATTCATGACAATCAACTGCATACTCCTCTTTCATCTGACAGAGAAGATCTGTTTTCTTCTGTTTTCTCAACCAGCGATAGCAGGAAAGTGTATCTCTTCCTTTTTCTTCATTCAGAATCATCCGATACCATAAATCCCGCCGTTTTCTCCTGTCCGATTCTAAAGGATACCACTGACTTTCATCCAGAGCCCATTCTGCTGCCACATCACAGGCAAGATCCCAGATCTGATCAGAAATAGGTTCTTTCAAGTCCGATTTTTCCCGGGGGATCACATGAAGATAAAGGCAATGAAAAGCTGTATGAAGGTATCGCCTTACCAATCGATCCGTTCCTTGAAGGAATTCCTCTATCATTTCCTCCGGTGAATAATACAAATAGTTTCCATCCGTTCCCCATACTATTTTTCTCAAATCCGTTTTTTTGGCTTTCCTGTAAATAAGACCGGGAAAAGCGGAAGCAAACGCCGGAATCTCTGCCTGTAGTTTTGCAGTGAGAAGGGCAAAAATCTCTTTTATATGCTCTTCTTTTCCCTTATCCGAAATCTCATCTGCATCATTGACTACACCATTTTTTATATAAGAAAGCAGCCACAGCTGACTTTCTTTTTTTCCCATTTGGGATGCTATCTTCAGACATTCTTCTGCATTTTCGCCGGTAAGCCATCTTTCTTCTGCAAAAACACGAAAACCATCCAGATTTTCTTCCCGTACCAGTATTCCCCATGCTGACCGTCTTCGTTTCGAAAGATATTCCCGATATTCCTGGATTCCGTGAGATTTTTTCTCTGTCTCTTTTGCATTAAGATATTCTTCCAGGCTGATCCTGAGTTTCACATCCGCCCGAAGAGTGTTTTTAAACTGTATGTATTTTTCATCCATTCCTGTTTTCCCGGAAAAATCTCTCTATATCCGAACGTAAAGCCTGAACAGACCCCTGTACAAAGAACGGTTTTCCGCCGCCTCTTCCATGCAGTTCCTGATTCATTGCTTTGACCATCTCCCGCAGGTCACCATTTTTTTCACCTATCACATAACGATATCCCTGTTTATCATCCCCACTGAATACCGCACACATTCCACCACAGGTTTCCATCACATCTGCTGCAAGTTTTCTCACACTGTCTGCTGATAACTGATGATCGAAAATCAACTGATCGCCCAGACCTGCTCTCGCTTCTGCCATTTGCGCTATTTTCTCAAGCTCCATTCCAACCATTCGGAACTTCATCTGCTGGTATTCTTCATTCAGCTTTTCTGCCGCCCGGGCAGTTTCATTCCATTTTGCCGAAAGGAGATTGGATATTTTTTTATTCTGTTCTTTTAGCTGATTCGCATATGTCAGTGTTCTTCCTCCACACATCATCTCAATTCTCACTCCGCCTTTTGCACGCTGAGAAGAAATCAACATGATTTGACCAATCTGTCCGGAAGATTTCACATGTACACCACAGCAGGCACAAATATCTGCACCCGGCCAGGTAACGATGCGTACAGCACCTGTCAGTTCTTTTTTACTGCGATAAGGCAACACCTTAAGTTCTTCCGGTGATGGCCAGCTGACTTTTAGAGGATGATTCTCCCATACATACTGATTGGCAGCAAGCTCTATTTCTTTCAGTGCTTCCTCGGGAATTTCTCCGTCAAAATCGATGGTAATGGTCTCCGGTCCCATATGAAATCCTATATTGTTATATCCATATCTTTCATGGATGATACCACTCACGATATGTTCTCCGGAATGCTGCTGCATCAGATCCAGTCTTCTCGCCCAGTCAATCTGCGCTGTCACCTGACACCCTTCTTCCAACGGTTCTTTTGTATAATGCCAGATTTCTTCTCCCTGTTCATGTACTTCCACAACCTGAACCTGATCCAGCGTTCCCAGATCATACGGCTGTCCGCCGCCTTCCGGATAAAACACTGTACGGTCAAGAAGAATCTCATACCCTTTTTTACCTTTTCTACATTCCAGCACCTTCGCCTGACAGGATCTTATTTCCGAATCCTGATAATATATTTTTTCTGTCACCATAGCTATATTCCTTTTGTCCCTTGTCTTCTTTTTATTTCTCAACCCATATATGCGATGAGACTACGAATTTCTCCGTGCCTTGCACTCTCGAAATTTTTCCTTTTGTCCCTTGTCTCATCATATTACGGATCGGATAAAGTTGCAAGTTTGTGTAAGATTGTTTTGCATTTTTCTGATTTTCTTCCTATACTATTATTAATATATACTTTTTGATTGGAGGTTTGTTATGAATGATGTAGTAATTATTGGCAGTGGCCCTGCCGGACTGTCTGCCGCTTTATATATTTTACGGGCTGGTTTTTCTGTAACTGTAATAGGAAAAGATAATGGTGCACTTGAAAAAGCTGAGAGCATTCAGAATTATTTTGGGCTGGAACGCCCCATGTCCGGTCATGAGCTGGTGGAGATCGGCAAGAAGCAGGTACGAGAACTGGGCGGTACGATTCTTCAGGATGAAGTTGTCGGTATCAAATGGGATGGTGATTACACGGTTTCCACCGTAAATACAGAAATCTCTGCCAAAGCAATCATTCTCACCACAGGTGCCTCGAGAAAAAGAATGAAGATTAAGAGTCTGGATCAATTTGAAGGATATGGGGTCAGCTACTGTGCAATCTGTGATGCATTTCTCTATCGTGGAAGAGAAGTCGCTGTCCTTGGAAATGGGGAATATGCGCTTCATGAAATTCAGGAACTGATCAACATTACCGGTCCAATCACCCTTTTAACCAACGGCATGGAACCGGCAGCGGACTTTCCTCCCCAGGTAAATATTATCACCACACCTTTGGCGGAACTTACAGGAGACCAGTATCTGGAATCTATTCGTTTTCAGGATGGCACTTCACTTAAGACCTCCTGCCTGTTTGTTGCGTTGGGAACTGCCAAAGGAAGTGATCTGGCAAGGAAATTGGGCATCCGGCTGGAAGATGAAAGAATTGTTGTCAATGAGCAGATGGACACAGGACTTCCCGGTGTATTTGCCGCCGGTGACTGTATCGGCGGAGTACTGCAAGTATCCGTAGCAGTGGGAGAAGGGGCAAAAGCAGCACTTTCCTGTATTCGGTATCTTCGGTCATTATAAAATCCAGCCGGGATTGTCGGGAAATTGATATGCTCCTTGTTAATTCAAAAGTATGCGATGAATAATCGCCATCTCCTTTTTACGACTAACCAATTTCTTTACTCCTCCAGTACCTGAGGCGATATCAACTCGTCTGCCATGTTCAGAATATTCAAGTGGCTCCGTCTCTATGGGATCATTGAGCGAGTAAACAAAACTTACAAATACTTTCCAACAGCTTACGACAAAGAAGTGATTGCCGCTGGGTTTACAATCAGAAATCTTGTGCTTATACCAGCGTTGGAGCATGGTCAGGTTAACCGGGCCGCTTTCATACCTCTAAAAATTAATCAGTAGCGAAAGCGGCCACACAGTATTGACCATTTATCAATCCCCTTTTTAGGAAATTTGGGTTAGCCCTCTATACATAGTTTAACCTAGGAACTTAACTAATCGACCTTGCCGCGTAAACAGTAATTTTACAAAATCCCTGAAAAGGGAATTTACTTTCATCCGGCAAATATACCACACCATATTCTATAAAGTATCCCCGACAATATGGATTATGATCCAGCATTACACCGATAAGATAATCCTTACCCAACAGTTTATAAGAATTATTTCCTTTTATTTTGAAACCTTCTATTTTTAATCTATCTTTTACAATTTTTTGAAATGTTTTCTTTTCCATCACAATGTGCATACAGATTTTTATCGTTCAAGTTATCCTGAACAGCCAGGATATCTACGGTATCCGCATTGATAAATCTGCAACCTCCTGATCATAATACCGGCTTCCTACATAATAAAATCCCGTCTCTTCATCATAATAGTATCCACGGTACCGGAAGGGATTCCGTTTCCCCAGTTCCTGATTCCCGCTGATCTCTATGACTTTTCCCCAGCTGTCGTAGCTATATTCTACTACACGGGCGCCACTTCCATCAAGGATTCCGATGATATCACCCTGGATATTTTTCAGGTAATAGTACTCTGTCCCATTATACAGCATGGAAATGATATTCCCGTCACTGTCATAGAAGTATTCCAGCTCATATTCCAGGGTCTGTGCATCCTGGCCAATCTTCTGTTCCCCTGAGATAAGGCTTCCCTGGATCTGGTAGATGACCGTGCCGTCACCCAGGTATTTCCGGTTCCGCATTCCGTCCTTGTTGTAGCGGTAAATCGTGGTTGTACCATTTTTTGAAGCAGAGTACAGTTCCCTGCCGTTAGACCAGGTAAGGTTCATCCCCCGATACTGCAGCGGATTCCCGATCGCATCATATGTGATCGTCTGCCCGTCGTATTCTGTCAGCAGATTGAGACCGTCGGCTGTATATTCATACGGGATCGTCTCATTCGGCTGGATCTCCTGCGGCATCCACACGGCATATAGTCGTATATCTTTTTCCTGCAGAGATCCCCGTCAAAGGTATAAATATACGCAATGGTCTGGTCCAGGATCTGGTTATCTTCACGGATGAGGCGGTACAGTTCATCATATTCATAGGTGACCGTCCCATCCTCCGTCTGTATACTGGTGATGTTCCCATTCTTATCATATGTATAAGAGATGGAATCACTGCCGTAAGTCATCTTCTGCAGCTACCCTCCCCAGGGTATCATATGCCGTCTGCCGGGTCTTTGCGGCTGTCTTTGCCGTCTTTTCCCTGCCATCCTTGTCATAAGTATAGACGGTCTCCGTTTTCCTAAACTGGTTCCCGTTCTCTATCTTCGTAACCTGGTTGTTCTGGTCGTAAGTATAACGGTAATCCTCATCACGGTCATTCCTGCAGTATGCCAGCCTTCCTGAAAGATCGTAAAAATAGCGGGTTGTGATCGTTTCCGTCCCCAGATCTTCGCGCACATCGTATTCTGTACACAGGTTGCCTTCCTGGTCATACTCATAACGGTACATTACATACGTCTGGTCATTGGTATCCTTCATCCGGATCTGCACCAGACGGTCCAGGTCATCATAATCATACAGCCAGGTGAAACCATTCCCGTAAGAAAGCGATGCCAGATTACCGTTGTAGTCCTCATAGACTTTGCTGACCAGCTGCCGGCTTCCTGCAGCTACACCGGCAGGATTCCCGAAAGAGTCCTGGCT
>SFQZ01000088.1 GCA_004562915.1 bacterium | reverse complement strand
AATTAATCCGTTTTATAAACACCCGCTTTTCTCTAAAGAATGTGAAGCGGAATACAGAAAGGCACTGCGGGAGACAGGAGTAGAGATCTCTTCCTTTATTGTAGTGTACCGCTGGTCCGGTCCCACGGAAGAACAGAGAAAGATGGCAGTGGAAAACTGGAAGAAAATGATTCAGATCGCTGTGAATATGGGAGTTCCGGTTATCAACACAGAGTTGTCCGGTGATCCCAATCAGGCGGAAATCTGCAACGGTATGTGGTTCCGTTCCATGGAAGAACTGCTTCCGATCATTGAAAAAGAAGGACTGCGTGTGGAAATCCAGTCTCACCCGTATGATTTCTGTGAACTGAATAATGAGACCTGTGATATGGTGAAATCCTTCCGTTCTCCGAACCTGGGATACGTGTACTCCTCACCCCATGGATTCTTCTATGATGAAGGTAAGGGAGATGTCCGTTCTATGCTGAAGTATGCAGGGGATGAACTGACTCATGTATTATTTGCGGATACCTTTAACCAGACACTGGACTGCCGTTATATCGCAAATCCGCCGTGGCTGAATGCAAGAGGAAAATCCGATGTGACCATCCACCAGCATCTGGCAATGGGTGAAGGCGATGTGGACTTTGATGGCATTTTTGAGACACTGCGGGAGATGGATTTTGCCAATAAACAGCTGAAACCCAATGCACCAAAAGTGGGCGGAGACAATATCGCCTGCGTATCCATGTTTGGATTCCCGGAGAAAATGAACAAACAGGCACCGGAAGCAAGAGAGAGAATTGAGAGGGAATTGCTGTAAAGTTATAATTTAGAAAGTCGGTATTCACCCTATATTTTGCAGAAAATGACAGTAGAAAATCTTAAAAAAATATCATATAATTCGCATCAGAAAGAAAAAATGTGATATTCTCCGTAGGTTTTCTGAGACATCCGGGAGAAGAATGGGAGTGGAGAAATGAGACGGTTGAACAGTATTTCAACGAAGCATCAGTATTCTATCGTTCAGGCTTTATATTGGATGACAAGCTGTGCGATGGGTGGTTACGCAGCGGTATTCCTTCAGTACAAAGGATTGTCTAATACATTAATCGGGATTGTTGTAGGAGGTGCTGCGTGCCTTTCCATGGCTGTTCAGCCGCTTGTGGCACAGATTACAGAGACGGTTCCCTTTTTGACAGTAAAGAAGATGATTCAGCTTTTGATTCTCTGTATGACGGGGCTTTATGCTGCACTGACTTTCCTGCCTCTTCCGATTGTAGGGGTCATGGCAGTATATATGGCTATGAATACACTAAACTACTGCATGCCTCCGTTGTTGAGTGCGATGGGTATGGAATTTATCAACAGGGGATATTATCTGGACTTTGGACTTTCCCGCGGAATCGGATCCATAGCATATGCATTTTGTGCGGCAGCGGTAGGATTTATTATTGATAAATTTTTCCCGGGTGTTCTGGGATATATTTATATAGTATTTGCAGTTCTTCTTATGCTGGCGGTTTCTGTGATGAAAGATCTGGGAAATGAAAGAAGAACGGTGAGAAAAGATCCCCGTATGGATACAGAAGAGGGGATGCTGCAGATTGTGATGAAAAATCCAGCGTTGTTGTCCTTGATGATCGGATTTTGCCTGACCAATATGAGCAATGCCGCAGCCTGTACCTATATGGTAAATATTGTAAAAAATCTGGGAGGAACAGATTCTCTTCTGGGAATTGCCAACTTTGTTTCGGCAGCCAGTGAAATGCCTGTGATGCTTTTATTTGCCTGGATGCTGAGAAAAAGAAGCTGTATTTCTCTTTTGAAAGTCAGTGCATTATTTTTTGTGATAAAACCTTTACTGCTTTTATGTTCGGTGAATCTTCCGATGGTATTTCTTGGATGTGCGATGCAGGGAATGTGCTTTGGATTGTTTACACCGGCAGCAGTGTATTATGTAAACAGCACGATTGCGCCGGAAAAGAGAGTAAAAGGGCAGGCGGTATTCAGTATGATCACTTCCGGTGCAGCCACCTGCGGAGGAAATCTTCTTGGCGGATGGCTGCAGGATACATTTGGACTTAAGATTATGCTTGCAATCTGTGTGTTCATGGCATTTGCCGGAATGCTGGTGGTTGCATTTCTGAAAGAAGAAAATACAAAAAGGCATGAACTGCCATTCAGAGTGAAAATGTGGAGATACTTCCAGAGAAGGAAAAAGAGAATGGCATAACCGGACAGGGGACAGACCCCTGTCCGGTCCTATGTTTGGGCTAACCTTTTTTGTCGAACACTTTTGATTGCATTTAGGAATATTTCATGTTACCATAAGTTCACAAATATTTGGCAGCTATTCATATCTTCGGCATTTCGCCATATTTCCAGAATTTATCAAGTATCATATTACGGACGCAAAATATTCTGATGAGTATTTCCGCTTGACGATTATATTTGAAATTGTTATAATAAGGTTATGAATGCAATATGGTAATTTGCGTCTGCAAGGAAAGCGAGGGTTAATTGAAGCGGGACGTAAATGAAAAGTATTACTTGAATGACAGGTATCGTATCGCAGATCTTTTGAATGGGTATTTTTTTCATGGTATCCAGTATATTGCTCCGGAGGATGTGAAGGAAGCCGGCACGCAGTTGGTGTATGTGGCGGAAAATCATTCCTCGGATAGTGCAAAGGACGATATGACAGTTCTCAGGGACCATGATCTTTTACATAAGATCATCCATGGAGCAAATTATTTTATTTTCAGTCTGGAAGACCAGAATTATCTGGACCCGTCAATGGTGCTGCGGTCTTTAGAGTATACGGTGGGAGAGTATGTGAGACAGAGACACGAGATACAAAAGATGCATGACAGGAAGAAAGACCTGAAAGGTGATGAATATCTGAGCCGTTTTTCAGTGCAAGATTTTCTGAAACCCGTGGCGGTCGTGGTCATCTTTTTCGGGGATGGAGAATGGAAGGGAGCCAGCACCCTCCATGAACTGCTAGACTGGACGGATATACCGGAAGAATGGAAAGAATTGTTTCTGGATTATCGGATGCATCTGATAGAAGTACAGAAGATTGAGGATCTGGAGTTATTCCATAGTGATTTGAAGCTGTTGTTTGGATTCCTAGAGAGCAAGAACAACAAAGAAAAACTGAAAGGGTTTCTCAACGAAAATCATGATGAACTGTTAGAAGTACCACAAGATCTATTTATGGTGATGGCATCCCTGAGTAACACCAGGCAGTTAAGGGAACTGCAAAAAGAACAGAAAAGTCAGGAGAAAGGATGGAAAGTGAATATGTGCAAAGCGATTGATGACATGCTGGAGGACAGCAGGAATGATGGATTAAGAATTGGTATAGAAAAAGGAGAAGAGAGAATTAATAAACTGAAATTTTTTCTGATAACAGAAAATCGTTTGGATGATTTGAAACGTGCTGTGCAGGATAAAGAATTTCAGAATATGTTGCTGAAAACTTATGCAATATAGTACGGGGACAGATTTATGTCTGTCTCTTTTTTGTATCACAGGAAAGTTAGATGACTTTCCTGTGATACAAAAATTTTCTAGATAGGAGCGTACTACGGCAGAGAACGGACAGACTCCTGTCCGGTTTTTTATACTTCCCCAACAAAACTTGCACCTTCAAGTGGTATTGTAAGAAATGCTTCCTGTCCAAGAATACCAGTATGACAGTCTCGAGAAAGGAACACAACCTCTCCGCTTTTCTGATTGGCAATGGCAAGCCACTGGTCATGATCAAGCAGTGCAATATGGCGGGGCCAGTCACCGAGGCAGGATGTCCGGTCTGAAAATACAGGCATACCATTAGTATCCAGAAGAAAATGAGCAATTGTATTTTCTCCACGGTTGGCAGCATAAAGGTGTTTCAGATCGGATGTAACAGCCAGACTGGAACCGTAGCTTTCTCCGGTAAAGGAAGAATCCAGAAGTGTTTGAGTACATAAGAGTTTCATTTCCTCAGGGGAACTGTAATCTATGGTCAGCAGCTGGCTGGAGTATTCTGTAACGCAGTAAAACAGTCGGTCACGGGTGTTGGCGTAAATATGCCGGGGACCGGTACCGGAAGGAAGTAGTAGCCGGGAATAGGGAACAGGAATTCTATTTTCCAGGTGATAGCAGATGATCAGGTCCAGTTCGATATTCACAGAATAGATCCAGTCATTCAGAATCAGGGCACAGTGAACCCGGGAAGTACGGCCGGTACCGTCTGACTGGTATTCTTTATATAAAATATCGCCAAAAGTTCCATCGGCATTGTATGAAATAGTAAAAAACAGTCCGTTTCCCCAACAGGAACCGGCAAGAAAATGTTGTGTTGGGTGGGCGGACAGATGGCACAGACAGGTACCTTCCAAAGTTACGGTGTCAATTTCAGGACATCCGGGTTTATCTTTGGAAAAAGAAGTTATTGTGCAGTGATCGTCAAATTCTCCTACGGCAAACAGGAAATGTTCCGTATCACAAAGAAAAGATGGATTGGGAATACAGGAGGTCCATATGACCTGCTGATCCTGATAGTGTTTGATGGTTGGCTGGCTTCCGGTTCCGTAGCCGGATATGATAAAATCCATTGATGAAACCTCCTTAATTATATTTGGCGTACTTGAATATTGTAACAGATGTATAAAAAAATATCCATAGTGTCCGGACATAGAATCCGGACACAGGACTGTCCCCTGTCCTATGCGCGTGCCAGTGCGTGCTTTTTAGAGGCGTAAAATTATATAAATACAAGAAGCAATTCTTGTATAAATTGTTAAAAGTTGAGAAAAAGATGAGAAAATCCTTGCGCTTTAGATAACGTGTGTGGTATATTGAACTCAACAAGAACAAATAGATTTGCGTGTTAAAATAGAAAAGCACGCAGAGAGGCAGAGGTGGAAAATGAAGTATATTGAATTTGATTCATCAAGACCATTAGATTTGATTCTTCTGGGACGTGTGGCGATTGATTTTAACCCGGCTTACAACGATCAGGTAAAAGAGGAGTTCAAACCTCTGAAGAAAGTACATATGTTTGAGAAGTTCGTTGGTGGATCTCCGGCAAATATTGCTGTCGGTGTGACACATCATGGTATGAAAGCCGGATTTATCGGAAAGGTTTCTGATGATCAGTTTGGTGAGTTCGTGGTAGATTATTTCAATGAACAGAGAATTGATACCAGCCATATTACCAAATGTACAAACGGTGAAAAACTGGGACTGACATTTACAGAGATGCTTTCTCCGAAGGAAAGCAGCATTTTGATGTACAGAAACTGTATCGCAGATTTGCAGCTGTCTGTAGATGATGTGGATGAAGAATATATCAGTACAGCAAAAGCAATCCTGATTTCCGGTACAGCTCTGGCAGAAAGCCCATCCAGAGAAGCAGCTCTGAAAGCTGTAATGCTGGCAAAGAAAACAGGTACAAAGATCATATTTGATATTGATTATCGTGAATATAACTGGAAGAACAGTGATGAGATTTCTATATACTATTCTGCAGTGGCAAAAGAAGCAGATATCATCATGGGTTCCAGAGAAGAATTTGATTTGACAGAAAAACTGATCAAACCAGGTATGACAGATGAGGAATCCTCCGCACTGTGGCAGAGCTACAATGCAAAGATCGTGGTTATCAAACATGGTATGAAAGGTTCTACCGCATATACCTGTGACGGACAGAAGTTCTCTATCAAACCGTTCCCGGTAGAGGCAAGAAAAGGCTTCGGCGGCGGTGATGGTTATGGGTCTGGGTTCCTGTATGGACTGTATCAGGGATGGGAAATCATTGACTGCCTGGAATTCGGTTCTGCAGAGGCGTCCATGATGGTTAAGAGCAATAACTGCTCTGATTCTCTGCCGTGTCCGGAAGAAGTACATGCATTTATTAAAGAAGAGAAAGAAAAATTCGGTGAAATGATCGCCCGGGTATAAAAACGTTATCAATATTGATTTGAGAAAGAGAGGATTTAAAATGGCTCAGACAACAAGAATGACAGTCGCACAGGCAATTGTAAGATTTTTGGATCAGCAGTATGTATCTATGGATGGTGTGGAGACAAAGTTTGTGACCGGATTCTTTACTATTTTTGGTCATGGTATTGCAGTAGGTCTTGGAGAGGCTCTGGATTCCAATCCGGGACAGCTGAAGGTTATGCAGGGAAGAAATGAGCAGGGTATGTGCCATACTGCTATCGCTTATGCAAAGCAGAATGGAAGAAAGAGCATTATTCCCTGTGCATCTTCTGTAGGACCTGGAGCTGCCAATATGGTAACCGCATGTGCAACCGCTACTGTAAATAATATTCCGCTGCTGGTATTTCCTGCAGATACCTTTGCTTCCCGTCAGCCGGACCCTGTACTGCAGCAGCTGGAGGTAAGTTCCAGTCTGGCTGTATCTACTAACGATGCTTTCAGACCGGTATGCAAATACTGGGATCGTGTAACCCGTCCGGAACAGATTATGACAGCACTGATCAATGCTATGCGTGTCCTGACAGATCCGGCTGAAACTGGTGCATGCTGTATCGCACTTCCGCAGGATGTGGAAGGTGAAGCATATGACTTCCCGGAATATTTCTTCAAAAAACGTGTACATCGTATCACCAGACCGGTAGCAGTGGAAGAAGAACTGGAAGATGTTGCTGAAATTATTGCAGAAGCTAAAAAACCTCTGGTTATCGTAGGCGGCGGTGTTCGTTATTCTGATGCCGGCGAGACTGTAGAAAAATTCTGTGAGGAATTCCATATTCCATTTGGTGAGACACAGGCAGGAAAGAGCGCATGTAAATCAGGACATCCGTATTGCCTGGGCGGTATCGGTGTAACAGGAACTTACGCTTCCAATGTAATCGCAAGAGATGCAGACGTGGTAATCGCTATTGGTTCCAGAATGTCCGACTTTACAACCAGTTCCAAATGGCTGTATAAAAATGAAAATGTGAAATTTGTTACGATCAATAACTGCCGTTTCCATGCATACAAAATGGATGCAGTAAAGGCAGTAGGTGATGCAAAAGCAACTGTAGAAGCACTGGCTGAAAAACTGAGAGTAAGAAATTATGTTTCTGCTTACAACGGAGAAATCGAAGAGGCAAAACAGATCTGGGATAAAGAAATGGAACGCCTTGGAAGTATTGAGTATACCGGTGATGATTTCGAGCCGATCATCAAGGCAAGAGATCCGAGAACGGTTCCGGAATTTGTAAAGATGACAAACGGAAAGATTACTCAGACAGCAGCGCTGGCAGCGATCAATCGTACGATTGATAAAGATGCTACCATTATTACAGCAGGAGGTTCTCTGCCAAGCTGTATGCAGCGTATGTGGAGAACAGACAAACGTGGCGGATATCATGCAGAGTACGGATATTCCTGTATGGGATATGAGGTTGCAGCTACTCTGGGCGTTAAGATGGCTGAGCCGGACAATGAAGTTTACTGTGTGGTTGGTGATTCCAGCTTCCAGATGCTTCACAGTGAGATCATGACCATTATGCAGGAGAGAAAGAAAGTAAATATTCTGATCTTTGACAACTGTGGTTTTGGCTGCATCAACAATTTGGAGATGACCCACGGTATCGGAAGTATTGCTACTGAGTTCCGTTATACCGATGGAAAGAAACCTACCGGTGATCTGATTCCTGTAGATTACGCAAAAATCGGTGAAGGATACGGTCTGAAGAGTTATACATGTAAAACAATCGATGAACTGGTTACAGCTCTGGAAGATGCAAAGAAACAGGATGTTGCCTGCCTGTTTGATCTGAAAGTTATTCCAAAGACCATGACAGACGGTTATGAAGCATGGTGGAACGTAGGTCAGGCTCAGGTCTCCGAAAAGGAAAGTGTAAGAGAAGCATGGGAAGAAGTGAAAGCAGCACGTGAGGTTGCAAGACAGTATTAATAAAAACAGGAGTTGGAATGGCTATATTATTGCTGTTCTCATTCCTGAACAGTGGAAAGAAATGACGTGAAATAGGAGGAATGTACAATGAGTAAAGTATTTGGTTATCCTGAATTTGATGCAAATGGAGAGCAGATTCTTACCACTTATGACAATGAATACAAAGATATGATGATGGATATCCGTGTGTATCGTATGAAAGCAGGAGATGTAAAAACTTTCTGTAAGGAAGAGGAAGAGACAGCTGTACTGCTTCTGTCAGGTGATGTAGTATTCCGGTTTGACGGACAGGAAAAAGAGGTTACCAGAAAAGATGTGTTTACAGAAGGTCCCTGGGCAGTCCATATGTGTACAAAAGCAGAGGCGAGCGTAGAAGCAAAAGTGGACTCTGAGATTCTGGTACAGTCCACTCACAATGATACAGAATTTGTTACAAAACTGTATGCTCCGGAGGATGCACCATGGGGATACTCCTGTGTAGGCAAATTCGGAAATGTGGCAAAGCGAAGAGTAAATACGATCTTTGATCATGATATTGCTCCATGGTCCAATATGGTTCTGGGCGAAGTTCTGAATGACAGAGGAAACTGGTCCGGATATTTGCCGCACAGACATCCACAGCCGGAAACTTATTATTTCAAATTTGATCGTCCGGAAGGATTTGGTGCAAGCTTTGTAGGTGATCAGGTATTTAAGAGTACAGACGGAAGCTTTTCAGCAATTCCCGGTGGAGAACTTCATCCTCAGGCAGTTGCACCGGGATTCCAGATGTATACCTGCTGGATGATTCGTCATCTGGATGGAAATCCGTGGCTGCAGACAGACCGCTGCGAAGATGAAAGATATGTCTGGATGCATGATGCAGAGTTTTAATTACAGTTAAGGGACAGGTCTGTGTCCGTGATCAGGTCTATCATTTAATAGAAATAGATAGAAAGCAGAAGGGAGCCGTGCATGAAAAATGTAGGGCTCCTTTTGTTGAGAATAAGAAAAAATGTAGGGTAATGGCGATGAAAAATATTTGATATGATTACAAAAATGTGTTATCTTCATAACAAGCAGACAATAACGGCTGTGGCAGATACAGTCATTATAATGTCATTCAAATAAATAGAATCTATAATTTTTCAAATCTCTATAGCTGTTGTAATATAAAGTTGCTATAACATATCAGTTGCCTGTTCTGGCAAATATCCAATGAAATATTAAAATAAAAAATGCAAAGTTATTGACTGCAAAAATAATACACATTATAATGAAAATATAGAAACCACAGCCAGTCAGGAGGTTCATGCACATAGAAGAAAAAAAGAATGAAACCAGACAGCTGGAAGTAAAAGACATTTCAGAAGGAAGATGTGATTCGGATTTTATTATCTCCGTTGATGTCCGGAGATATGTCTGTAAAAGACAGAATTATCAATGGTTTGAAGTTTATACAGCATATGGGAAAAGAGATTGCGGAAGAAGAAAAAGTACGCATGCAGTCTATTCTTTATGCATTGGCAGTTAAATTATTACAACCAGAAGAATTAGTAGAAGTGAAGGAGGAAATGTTTATGACTATATTGGGAAAAATGTTGATGGAAGAGGGAATATCACGTGGGATTAGTCAGGGGATTAGTCAGGGACTCAGTCAAGGGCTTGTTCAGGGAACAGTTTGCATGTGTCGTAAAATGGGTTTTTCGATGGATCATACGTGTAAAGAAGTTATGGAACAGTGTGCTGTGTCCGAAGAAGAAGCTGCAATATTGGTGGAAAAGTACTGGGATTCAAAAAAGGCTGACACTTGAATTTCATAAAGGAGTGTGATATAGTAAATTATAAGCAGAGCAACGAGGTTTTGTACTTCGTTGCTCTGCTTTTTTATATCATTAGGAAAGTTCTCAGACTTTCTTATGATATAGAAACCCTTCGGGGAGATGCACATTATTCTTAGACAAGGAGTGGTTGATATGAGAGATTTTGTGGAAAGATTTAAGGAAATATTACATAAGATGTGGAAAACTATGGAATTTTATTTTTCGCTTTCTTCGCAGGCGGATTTTATGTATCCATATCAGTCCTGCAGCGGATTTCAAGGTTATATCTACAGCCCTGTGAAAGTGCCTATGGTATATCGGAAAATACCTGCATCAATCGGTGAAAGAAAGATAAAGTAACAGTTAATATAAATCAGGGGATTCAGTAAGAACAATGGGAGGTTTTTATGGCAGCATTTGATAAAATATGCAGCGGTTATCCGCAGATGGATGAAATA
>SFQZ01000016.1 GCA_004562915.1 bacterium | reverse complement strand
ATTTTCTGTCAGGATGGAAGAAAAGTGATGAAAGCAGACCCGTTCGCTATTCACAGTGAAATGAGACCGGCAACCGCTTCTACGGTAGAAAGGCTGGATGGATATACCTGGAGAGATCAACAATGGATGGAAAGAAGAAAGAGTGAAGACAGTAATCAAAAACCAATGTTCATATATGAAGTGCATCCTGGATCATGGAAAAAGCATCCGTATAGCGAAGCGAATCCGCAGGGATTTTATAATTATAAACAGCTTGCTCACGATCTTGCAGATTATGTTCTGGAAATGGGATATACACATGTGGAACTTATGGGAATCGCAGAACATCCTTTTGATGGTTCCTGGGGATATCAGGTGACTGGCTATTTTGCACCAACCTCCCGTTATGGAAATGTCCATGATTTTATGTATCTGGTAGACTATCTCCATGGAAAAGGAATTGGAGTGTTACTGGATTGGGTGCCTGCTCACTTCCCGAAAGACGAGTGTGGACTTGCGTTGTTTGACGGAACATGCCTATACGAATATGCCGATCCTCGAAAAGGAGAACATCCGGACTGGGGAACAAAGGTATTTGATTACAGCAAGAACGAAGTGAAAAATTTTCTTATCTCGAATGCTCTTTACTGGTTGGATGAATACCATATTGATGGGCTGCGGGTGGATGCTGTTGCATCCATGCTGTATCTGGATTATGGAAGAAGGGAATGGGTTCCAAACCAATATGGAGGGAAGGAAAATCTGGAAGCAGTGGAATTTCTCAGACATTTGAATTCTTTGATTGCTCGTCGGGGAGATGGAAGTATCATCATTGCAGAGGAATCAACGGCATGGCCTAAGGTGACAGATGTACCGGAAAATGACGGATTGGGATTTACCATGAAATGGAATATGGGCTGGATGAACGACTTTCTTGCTTATATGCAGAAGGATCCAATATATAGAAAATATCATCATAATCAAATGAATTTTGGAATGATGTATGCATATTCGGAAAAATTTATTCTTGTACTTTCTCATGACGAAGTGGTACATGGGAAATGTTCGCTGGTAGAAAAAATGCCAGGATATCCACAGGATAAACTGGAGAATCTGAAAGCTGCCTATGGATTCTTTTTGGGACATCCGGGAAAGAAACTCCTTTTTATGGGTCAGGATTTTGCACAGAACAGAGAGTGGAGTGAAGAGAGAGAATTGGACTGGGGACTTCTGCAGGATGAGGGACATCAGAAGATTCATGAATATATGAAAGCACTTCTTGGTCTGTATAGAAATCATCCCTGTCTTTATGAGTTGGATTCGGACGAAAAAGGCTTTGAATGGGTTAGTGTGGACGATGAGGAGCGCAGCATTTTTAGCTTTATAAGACACAGTAAAGATGGAAAGGATAATCTTTTATTTGTATGTAATTTTACTCCGATCGACAGAATGGATTATCGTATAGGTGTTTTGAAGAGAAAACAGCATACTTTGATTCTGGATTCCACATGGGATGAATATGAAATGAGCCGGGAAATAAAGGTGAAACCTGAAAAAATAAGTGCTGATGGTAAAGTGTATTCGATTGAATATCCAATAAAAGGATATGGCGTTTTGATATTTAAATTCTGATAACGGGAGGAAAATAATGTATAAAAACTATGTCTTTGATTTTTATGGGACGTTGGTCGATATCCGCACTGATGAAGAAAAAAAGGAAATATGGGAAACGTTAAGTCTGTTTTATGGATATTATGGTGCTGTGTACACTTCGGAGGAAATGAAAGAAAAATATAAGAAACTGACAGAATGTAGAACTGAAGTTTTATATAGTCATGAAGCATATCCGGAAATACAGCTGGAGACGGTATTCCAGGAATTATTTGCTGCAAAAGGAGTAGCGGCAGATGATAATCTTACACTTCACGCAGGACAGTTTTTCCGTGCATTAACTACGGAATACATCCGATTGTATGAGGGAGTGCCGGAAATGTTGGAGAGGATAAAAAGAAAAGGAAAAAAAGTATATCTTTTAACGAATGCTCAAAGAATTTTTACGGAATATGAACTTTGTATGCTCGGAATTAAAAATTTTTTTGATGGTATTTTGATATCTTCTGATTATTTGGTAATTTTAGATGAACCGATGAATAATTTAGACGCAGAGAGCATTGACATCGTTCGCGAACTCATTAGTGAAATGCAGGCTGCATACGGCATCACAACCATCATATCCAGCCATAACGTGGAAGATATTGAAAAACTATGCAGCATAATTGGAATATAGGGAGTAACAGAGAGATGAGAACAGCGAGAGAGTGGAAAAAAATTTATTCGGAACCGGAATTTCATAAAAAGTACTTATATGAAGGACACGATTTGGGAGTTTCTTGTTCGGAAAAAGGAACCCGGTTTCTTATCTGGAGTCCTTATGCAGAATCGGTAGTATTGCGTCTTTATGAATGTGGGAGCGAAATACAGTGTTATAAAAAAATCCTCATGAAAAAGGAAGAAAAAGGCGTTTGGGCGTATCGTACAGAGCGGGAACTTCATGGTGTTTATTATGATTATGAAATAACCATCGATGGTGAGATGAGGGAAACTGCAGATCCATATGCGAAAGCCTGTGGGGTCAATGGAAAAAGAAGTATGGTTGTCAATCTGAAAAGAACGGATCCTGAAGGATGGGAAAAAGATGAAGCGCCAGCTGCATGTGTGGAAAATATCATTTATGAACTGCATATCAAAGAATTTTCGTGGGATAAAAGTGGTGGTTTTCCGGAAAAGTATAGGGGAAAATATAAGGCATTTCTGTGTGAGGATACAACGCTTTATGGAGATGGAATTCATCAAACGGGATGCGGATATCTTAAAGAACTGGGAGTTACCCATATACAGCTGATGCCTTCTTATGATTATGGAACTGTAGATGAGGAAGGAAACCCGGAAGAATTTAACTGGGGATATGATCCGGTAAATTATAATGTACCAGAAGGGTCGTATGCCACAGATGCAGCCCACGGAGAAGTGCGTATCTATGAAATGAAGCAAATGATTCAATCACTTCATCGGCAGGGTTTTCGTGTCATTATGGATGTAGTATATAATCATACTTATTCCCTGGATTCATGGTTCCAGAGAACTGTTCCCTGGTATTACTATCGGGTGGGTGAGGATGGTAAACCATCGAATGGTTCGGCTTGTGGGAATGATACAGCCAGTGAACAGCCGATGTGTGCTCAATATATACTGGACTCTGTACTGTATTGGACGGAAGAATATCATATTGATGGTTTTCGGTTTGATTTGATGGGGCTTTTGGATGTTGACCTGATGAATAGGATTCGCCGTGAATTGGATGCGAAGTATGGTAAAAATGAGAAAATCCTATATGGAGAGCCATGGGCAGCGGCAGATTCAGCCATCGAAAGAAATGCGAAAGGGGTCCTGAAAGAGAATCTGGAGTTTTTGGATGAGGGTATTGGATTTTTCTGTGATAATACCCGCAATGCGGTGAAGGGTTCTGTCTTTGATGTGGATAGAACTGGGTTTGTGAATGGAGCGCAGGGGCTTGAGACTCATATTTTAAATAGTGTACGAGCGTGGAAAAATACAAAAGAAATACAAGTGAAGTCTCCAAAGCAGGTAATTACTTACATATCGGCTCACGATAATGAGACACTATGGGATAAAATTATAGATACAGTTCCGGAGCAGAAAAAATGGTTTGAAGTAAACAAACTTGCGGCAGCTATATATATGACTTGTCAGGGGAATTTGTTTCTTTTGTCTGGAGAAGAATTTGCTCGTACAAAAGATGGACTTGATGACAGTTACTGTGCTCCTATAGCATTGAATCGCCTGGATTGGGAGCGTGCGTGGGAGAATCGGGACTTGGTGGAATACTATCAGGGTTTGATTGCGTTGAGAAAATTGCTTCCTGGCTTGTGCGATAAGTCTATAGATGCGTGGAAAAGAATAGGTGATATGTGGACAGAACCCTTAGTAGTTGGATTTGTGGTGGATAACACACAGAAAAAAGAACCTGCAAAATGGAATACTCTTTATATTATATATAATAGTAAACCGGAAAACGTAAGAGTTAGTTTGACAGAGGGAATCTGGAATGTTTTGTTAGACAAAAAAAGTAGTTTTAGATGGAGAGAAGAAGTAAAGGTGTCAGGAGAGGTTGTGATAGAATCGACAAGTGTTCTGATACTGGGAAAAGAGTGACGAGGAGGTGGATGCATGCAGTGGATATACGGAAAACAGGATTGGAAGACGTTGGAGAGAGGACAGGAAAATTGTTTTTTGATGACAAATCATCTTGGGGGTTTTTCATCTGTAACAATGCTCGGTTCTGTAACGCGTAATGATCATGCGCTGCTTATGGCTTGTACAAAAGCCCCAAATCATCGATATAATATGCTTCATTGTATGACTGAAAAGATTAAGATAGGAGAAAAGGAATATGTGTTTTCCAGTCAGGAGTTTGCGGATGGGCGTACGGATAGGGGATATAAATATCTTTCCTGTTTCAGCTATGAAGATACACCTGCCTGGAGATTTCAGGTTGAAGGGGTAGAGATATGTAAAGAGATGGCAATGAAGAGAGATGTAAATGCGATTGGCATTCGCTATCGGATTGTTAACAGAGGGAAAGAAAGATGTGTTGTAAACCTGACTCCTTTTTTTCAGTTTACACTGAAAGGAGAGATGATGGAAAAAAATCAGAAAATCAGTAAAAGTTGGGAGAAAGATATCGTAGACAAGAAAAAGTGTATACGAGGGAAACTATCTTCTAATGGGATGACGTTGTATTTCCGTACAAACGGAGAGGTGCAGGATATATCAGAAAAGACAGAGATTTTCTATTATGATTATGATGCATGTGATGGAAGAAGAAAATATGGGCAGGCGATAGCAAATCATAAAATATCTATTGATGTGGAACCTTCCAGTGAAAAGGAATTGGATATTATATATGAAATGGAATTATCTGAAGATACTGCAGAACAGATGATTTCTGAGATGAAGGGATATAGAAAAAGAATCTGTAAAGAAGCAGGGTATCAATCAGAAATTGCCAGAATGCTCTCTAAAAGTGCGGATCAGTTTATAGCAAAGAGAGAGTCTACCGGAGGAGAGACGATTTTAGCTGGTTTTCCGTTTTTTACTGATTGGGGCAGAGACACTATGATCGCACTTCCGGGACTCTGCATTTCAACAAAAAGATATGATGTGGCAAAGAGTATTTTGCGAACGTTTGCAGCTAATGAAAAAAATGGTCTTATGCCGAATTTGTTTCCGGAAGGGGAAAGCCAACCGATGTACAATACGGTAGATGCGGCCTTGCTGTTTATTAATTGTGTTTACCTTTACTACTGTGCAGAACGGGATGAGGACTTTGTCCGGGAAATGTACCCTGTGATGGAAAGAATTGTAGAAAAGTATTGTTGTGGAACTGAATTTGGCATTCATATGGATACGGATGGGCTTCTGCTGGCGGGAGAAGGCTTGGCACAGGTGACATGGATGGATGTTCGTGTGGGAGAAATACTCCCCACTCCGCGACATGGAAAACCTGTAGAAGTTAACGCATACTGGTACAATGCACTGCGTATCATGGAGATATTTGCTGATATCGTGGGTAGTGCGGATGCAAAAGCAACAGGTTATAAAAAAATGTCAGAAAGAGTTAAGGAGTCATTTGAGAAGAAATTTTGGATGGGAGAAAAGGGCTATCTGAGAGATGTGATTTCTGGAACGAAGGCAGACGAGCAGATGCGCTGCAATCAGATTTGGGCAGTTTCTATGCCGTTCACAATGCTTGACAGAGAAAAGGAAATGCATATTGTGGATGCGGTATTTGAAAAATTATATACGCCATATGGACTTAGAACTCTTGAAAAGAATGATTCTGAATTTCATCCGATTTACAAAGGGACAATGTATGAGAGGGATATGGCATATCATCAGGGGACAGTCTGGAATTTTCCGTTAGGAGGATATTACATGGCTTATCTTAAGGTGAATGATTATAGTGAAAAAGCAAAAAGTATAATAAGAGAACAGCTTATGGTGATGGAAAGTGTGCTGCGCGAAGGATGTATTGGTCAGATTCCGGAGATTTATGACGGAGAGAATCCTGTTTCTTCTAAAGGGTGTTTTGCTCAGGCGTGGAGTGTGGGTGAAATGCTTCGGGTATATGAGGCGATAGAAAAGATGTGATTTAGACAGATAAGAGGATAAGATTAAAAAGAGCTAAAGGGGAAACCAGGGGTGGAACGGAAAGTCAGACCAGAACTGTCACCGTAATATAGATGTACACGTTGGTGTACATTTTTGACACCATATCCACTACTGTCTGTGTGGTTGCCGTTTTTATGAATGAGAATTCATTCATGGAGCGGCAGCTTCTTTTTTTGTATAAAGAAAAACATAAATCTATTTCCAATATATCGGAATAAGTATAAAAAGGAAAATATAAATAAGATATGCAATATTTTATTGTGAAAAGCACAAGAAATAGGCAGTGTTTCGTGGTACAATAAGGTATAATGGTTAGGCATAAACAGAACGAGGAGGTGTAGTGATGCAGGTACGATTTGAATTTGAACAGATCAACCGTATACTGAAAGATGTAAAAAACATATTTGTACAGGAAAGTGTTCCTGTGGTACCTGTCCTGACAAAATACAGTACTTTGAAAGAGGCGGAGGAGAAGTCTGAGGAATGGACAGAGTTTGAGAATGGCAGCCAGTGGGGAGGTTATAACAAGCATCAACAGTTTGCGTTTGAAGTTGTGATTCCGGGAGAATGGAAGGAAAATGAGGCAGCTGTATTCATTTCAACAGGAGGTCAGGAAGGCTGGGATATTCAGAATCCGCAGTTTTTGTGTACTGTAAATGGAGAGAAAAAGCAGGGTGTGGATGTGAACCATCGACTGATTAGACTGGAACAAAAACCGGGACAGAAGGTTAGTGTTTGGCTTATGGGACACAGTGGTTTTAAAGAAGAGAAAAGTATGTTTTACGCAAGTCTTCAGAGAAGAGACCTTTTGGCAGAGAAATTTTATTATCATGCTTATGTGCCGTTCCGTACAGCTTTACTCTTGCCGGAAAGCAGTATGGAGCGAAGAGAGATTATGGAAGTCCTGAAACAGGTAGTTTCTATTCTGGATCTGAGAGACATGTCAGGTAAAGAATTCCGGGATAGTATGGAAAAAGCCTGTGAGCTGCTGGAAGAATCTTTCTACAGAGAAGTTCCGGAAGAAGATAATCTGCATCCCACTGTGACAGGAATTGGACATACCCATATTGATATTGCGTGGCTTTGGGACGTTGCCCAGACACGGGAAAAGGTGGTCAGAAGTGTATCTACCGTCCTTCAGTATATGGACCGGTATCCGGATTATACATTCATGATGAGTCAGCCTCAGTTGTATGAGTTTGTCAAAGAAGAAGCTCCGGAATTATATGAAAAGATCAAAGAAAGAATCAAAGAAGGACGCTGGGAGGCAGATGGTGGTATGTGGGTAGAAGCAGACACGAACCTGACTTCCGGTGAATCTCTGGCCAGACAGTTCCTTTATGGAACCCGTTTCTTTGAAGAAGAGTTTGGCGTAAAATGCAAGACTCTCTGGCTGCCGGATGTATTCGGTTATTCCGCAGCGATTCCTCAGATTTTGAAACAGTGTGATATTCCGTATTTTTATACTACAAAGATGGACTGGAATGATCATAACCGGATGCCCCATGACACCTTCTGGTGGAAAGGAATTGACGGAAGTAAATGTCTGACAGCATTTTCCACGACGACCAATGCGGTAGAATGGAAGGGTGACATTAAAAATACTCCGAATGTGGTTGGACAGAGCACTTACAACGGTCGTATGGATCCCAATCAGGTTATGGGAAACTGGACACGCTATCATGAGAAAGAAATCTGTCCGGAAACGTTGCAGCTCTTTGGCTTCGGTGACGGCGGCGGAGGTCCTACAGAAGAACAGCTGGAAAACTATGAGAGAATGAAATACGGAATTCCGGGACTTCCACTGGTAAAACAGGATTTCCAGAAATCCTATTTTGAACGGCTGGAGCAGGCATTTGAACAGAGTGATGATGTACCGGTGTGGGAAGGAGAATTGTATTTCGAATATCACAGAGGTACCTATACATCCGTTGCAGATATAAAGAAACAGAACAGAAAATGCGAGTATCTCATGAAAGAGGGAGAAGCGGCAGGTGTGCTTGCAGAAGAAACGGCAGATGTGAAGTTCCAGGAACTGTTGTATAAGCAAATGTGGAAGCTTCTGCTCAGAAATCAGTTCCATGATATTCTTCCCGGTTCGGCTATTGGAAAGGTATATGAACTGGCGATGAAAGAATATGAGGAAATCCGCTCAAATATCGGAAATGAGAGAAATACAGCCATTCAGGCATTGAATCAGATGATACAGGTGGATGAGAATTCGGTAATCGTATGGAACTTTTCTCCTTTCGAGAGAACAGAAATCATAGAGCTGACTTCGGATGTCCTGAAGTCGGACAATGGATGCATAATTCCGTCATCTCTTCGCACAGCGGACGGAATTTTGCTGAAATGTGTCAAAACAGGAGAAGACACATGGATTTGTCAGGTGCCGGAAATTCCTGCTTACGGATATCGGGTATTGGAAATTGTTCCTACTGATCAGGAATTGCAAACAGATACAGTGTCCGGGGCAACTGGAAACATGGATACACCGGATCAGATTATTGAAACCGATTATTACCGCATTACCATGGATCCTTTCTGGCAGATTGCGTCTATTTGGGATAAGGAAGAAGAAAGAGAAGTTCTGGAAGAAGGCAAATCTGGCAATGTACTGGAACTTTATGAAGACCGTCCGGATGATTTTGATAACTGGAACATTGATCCGTCACATTTGAAGAAGAAATATCCGGTTAACGATGTGGAAAGTGTTCAGATAGTAGAAAAGAATGAATTGCGTACAATTTTGCGCATAGTACGTCCTTGTCTGAAATCCCGTATCTGTCAGGATATTATTTTCTACCAGAATAAGAGAAGAATTGATTTTGTGACAGATATTGACTGGAAAGAGAATCATGTACTTCTGCGTGCAGGATTCCCTGTAAATATTCATGCGAAGAATGCCACATTTGATATTCAGTATGGTAATCTGGAACGACCTGTGACAGACAACACTTCATGGGAAGAGGCTCAGTTTGAAGTATGTGCACATAAATGGGCAGATCTTTCCGAGTATGGGTATGGTGTTGGTCTTTTGAATGACTGCAAATACGGATATCGTGTAAAAGGAAATACTTTGCAGCTTACTCTGCTGAAATGCGGTCAGTATCCGTATCCGGAAGCAGATCAGGGACATCACAGTTTTACCTATTCTCTGCTTCCTCATAAAGGAAACTGGACAGAAGGAAGAGTAGAAGAAGAAGCACGTTGCCTGAATCAGCCCTGCCATGTATATGGAGTGGAAAAACACACAGGAAATCTTCCGAAAGACAAGGCATTTTTCCAGTGTACGGCAGAAGGTTGTATTCTGGAAGCTGTTAAGTATGCGGAAGATTCCAGAGATATTATTGTGAGAGTCTATGAAAATGTAAATGGACGTCATAAGGGACGATTAATTTTACCATGGAAAATCATTTCCGCATGGAAATCAGATATTCTGGAGAGAAAGAACAAAGAAATTCCATTTATGGAAAATGAAATTTCCATAGAATTGAAACCGTATGAGATACAGACATATCGGTTCTGTGTGGATAAATAATGATTAAAAAGTGAAAGGATACAAAAATGAGAGATCGATTAAATCTTGGTATGCGTCTGCATGATACGCCGCAGATGAGTGTTGACGAACGTCTTGCTTATATTCACAAGCAGGGATTTACCTGTGCGCACGCAGCATTGAGTAAATTGATGACAGAAGAAGAATCACAGGATAAGGCATTGACCCCTGGGATGGCTATGACATTGAAGCGGGAATTCTGGGAGAATCAGGTAGATTTTGCCGTTCTGGGATGTTATCTGAATCTGGCAAATCCGGATCCGGTTCAGCTGGCTGCTATTCAGAAGCGTTATATGGCACATATCCGTTTTGCGGCACTTGCCGGCTGCGGAGTAGTGGGAACAGAGACGGGAGCACCCAATACGGAATATCGCTTTGTACCGGAATGCCACAGTGAGGAAGCATTTGATACTTTTGTGACAAATCTGAAGCCTGTTGTGGAATATGCAGAAAAAATGGGTGTAATATTGGCAATCGAACCTGTATTTACGCATATCATCCATACTCCTCAGAGAGCAAGAAAGATGCTGGATATCATTCATTCACCGAATCTGCAGATTATCTTTGATCCGGTGAATCTGCTTCATATTTCCAATTATGAGAACAGAAAGCAGATTATGAAAGATGCGATCGAACTGCTGGGGGAAGAAATTGTAATTCTTCACATCAAGGATTTTCAGGTGGGTGAGAATGAACTTGTCTGGACCGCTGCCGGACAGGGAATCATGGAATATGAGGAAATCTTGTCTTTTATCAAGCATAATAAACCATGGATCCAGTGTACACTGGAAGATACGGTGCCGGAAAATGCCGTAAGTGCAGCGGAATATATCAGGGGAATTTATCAGAGAGTATAAGCAGAATAAACAATAAGATGGGAGCATATCAGATGGTATGCTCCCTTTTTTGAACCTGCATTATTTGCCAGTACTTACAGTAGCTGCATTAGGTAAAGCTACAGTATTTTTTATATAGTTCAGAGCTTTGGCTACTGATGGAATTGATATAATAACCAGTGTCAGCACACCTTCCAGAAGGATGTAGCTGTAATTATAGATAATCGGATACAAGGCAGAGAGTGCCTTCGGGAAGTTTTCCGGCATGTAGTCCATCCAGTACAGGTAGCCGCCCAGAGAATGAAAGGCACCTCTGGCGAGAATGGCTGCCAGATATGCTTTCTGTAGTCCGTGCTTCTGGGATTTTGCAAAGAAGCCTGCAACACCCATAGCTCCAAACGCCAGTACATAATCGCAGCCCACCTGGAAGAAGGAAAGCACATATGGCTCCTGAAGGAACTGAAAAATTCCGTAAACGAGTCCGGTAAGGATTCCCACCTTGGGTCCATACCAATAACCAATCAGAACGATAAACAGCATACTGAATAAGGTTACAGAACCACCGAAGGGCAGTTTGAACAGTTTAATGTACGAGGTAACATATGCCAGTGCCAATGCCACTGCACAGGTAACCAGCTGCTGAGTGGTCAGCTTTTTGGCATTGCCGTTTTTAAAAAATAATACTGCGATAATCGCAATTAAAACTATTACTGCAACAACAAAAGTAACATAGCCCATTGTTGTCAGACCGCCATCTGCGGTCACGAGAAATTTCATCATTTCCTCTTCCTCCTCATGTTAATTTATATTCAGAATCTTCTCAATCTCCCATAGATTCTGGATTTCATAATCGATGCGCAGATTCCTGTCATTGACCATTTTATCTGGATTGTACCAGCAGCAGGGAATTTGAGCATTATTTCCGCCCTGAATGTCACTGGTGAGGGAGTCACCGACGATCAGAATCTCTTCTTTGGGGTAATTCCCGATTACTTTCCATACATGTTCAAAGAATCCGATTCCGGGTTTTTCGGTGCCGATTTTTTCTGAGATAAAGATATCATCCAGCAGTATATCAAGCCCGGACTGTTTCAGTTTTCGTTCTTGTGCGATGCTGGTGCCGTTAGTTACAGCGCATTGACGGACAGTACCTTTCAGTTTTTGGATTAATTCTTTCCCATTGTCATTGAAAAATGTTTCATCTCCCAGGCGGAGCTGATATTCATCATTAAATTCAGCTACCCGGTCAAAAGGAATGTTTTCCGAACAGAAAAATTCTCCAAAACGTCCCTGAAGTACCTGAGGTTTGGTATAGATTCCGGCTTCCAGTCCCCGCCAGAAACGGGTATTGATGACGGAATATCTGGCGATCATTTCGTCGCTGCAGTCACCCAGACCGAATTTGGAAAAACATTTGCGAAGAGCATATCGTTCTGACATCTTGAAGTTAAGTAAAGTCCCGTCAATATCCCATAAAATCACCTGAAACATGGCATTCTCCTTTATACGTTAGTTGTATAGCTTATCAGCAGATCCAAGGTGCTTTTTACACCATCCACATGACTTCTTTCGTAACCGTGGGAAGCGTAAACTCCCGGTCCGATCAGTCCGTGGCGCATATCATGTCCGGCTCTCAAAGCGGCATCTGCATCAGAACCGTAATGCGGATAAACATCTGTGGCAAAATCCACGCCGGCTTTTTTTGCTGCATCGACTAATCCGCAAACAGTCGTATAATTGGAAGGACCGGAGCTGTCTTTTACACAGATAGATACCTGTCGTTCCGTGCAATCCAGACCATTTCCCACACAGCCCATGTCTAACGACAGAATTTCTGTTACGTCTGATGGGATTGAACCGGCTCCGCCGTGCCCTACCTCTTCAAAAACCGTTACATGAAGATATACCTTTCGTTCGGGAATAATCTTCTCCTCCTTCAGATATTTAGCATATCCCAGAATAATAGCTGTGCTGAGTTTGTCATCCAGAAAACGGCTTTTGATATAACCGGAAGAGGTAATGACTGTTCGGGGATCAACACATACATAATTGCCATTCATAATCCCCAGTGACTGCACTTCTTCTTTCGAAGAGACCGGTTCGTCCAGAAGCAGTTCCAGCGTGTCAAAAGTTCTGGATGTCCCATTATAGTCTCCGTTCACGTGAATCGATGCATTTTCCAACTGAAGAGTCCCAGTATATACCCTTTCATCAAATGTATACAGGCGGCAGTTTTCTGTTTCTGTATTATTGGCATTCAGTCCGCCCACAGGTGTGATGCGGATTCGTCCATTGTCTTTGATCTGAGCCACCATGGCACCGAGGGTATCTACGTGAGAAGTAAGCAAAAGAGGATCTCCCTCACCGCCCAGTTCTATGAAAAGACCGCCTTTTTCTGTGATTTGTGGTTCATATCCCAACTTTTGATATTCTTCTGCCAGGTAAGCTGCTGCTTTTCCGGTAAAACCGGAAGGGCTGTCGATTGCCAGCAGAGCCTGGGCCTGTTCAAAAATATATGCTGTATAGTTATCCATTCTTGTTCCTCCGTAATTCAGATGAAATTTATTATAACGAAAATAAAAACAAATGTACAGCATGCAGAAGAGATTTTCCTTCCATGAAAAGTGAACAGTGACCGTTGATTGATAAGGCTGATGAATCAGACAGTTGCAAACCTGTTGTTTCGTTGGTAGAATAGTAAAAAACAGAAAGGAACGGATCGTTATGGAGTTGTCAAAGTATATGAAAAGTATCATTGATATGGACAGAGCGGCTGTTGTGATCTGTAATCTGGATCACCAAATCATTTATATGAATCCGGCCGCAGTAAAAAATTATAAAAAATACGGGGGAGAGATGCTTGTGGGAAAAAGTCTTTTGGATTGTCACAATAAGCAGTCAAAGGCGATTATAGAAAAAGTAGTGGCATGGTTTGAAGAGAGTGCGGAAAATAATATGATATATACATACTGCAATAAAAAAGAAAATAAAGATGTGTATATGGTGGCACTCAGAGATGAGGATAAGAATCTGATCGGTTATTATGAGAAACATGAATACCGAGACAGAGAAACAGCAGAATTGTATGATTTTAGTAAATCTCTGGTATAAAAGGCTTGACGAAACAGTGAAACTGTTATATGGTAGTATTCGTAATTAAATAATATAGCTTTTCTCTTATTCAGAGTGATGGAGATACATAGGATCTGTGAAGTCACGGCAACCCCGTCAAGGCGGAAGGTGCCTACCTGAGCGAGTAATCGAACAATAAGGGGATTTGATATTGAGTTATTGAGTCCGCTTTGAGTGGACTCTTTTTTTCGCGAAAGCAACCGTGCGATGGAAAAGATAAGAGATAATTTGTCATGCTTGCATGTAAAAATTTTGACACACGGTGAAGAGAGCTGCGGTACAGAAGCGGAAAGCGAAAAATATAAACCCGGGGAGAAAAGCGCCCACCAAATTAAGAAAAGGAGAAGAACATGGAAAAAATTTTATTTACTTCTGAATCTGTAACCGAAGGTCATCCGGACAAGATCTGTGACCAGATTTCCGATGCGATTCTGGATGCGTTGATGGAGCAGGATCCCATGAGCCGTGTGGCGTGTGAGACAGCAATTACTACCGGTCTGGTACTGGTAATGGGTGAGATTACAACAAAAGCATATGTGGATATCCAGAAAATCGTAAGAGAAACAGTTCGTGAAATTGGATATACCAGAGGAAAATTCGGTTTTGATGCGGAAAACTGCGGCGTTATTACAGCGATTGATGAACAGTCTTCAGATATTGCCATGGGTGTTGATAAGGCACTGGAAGCAAAAGAGAACAAAATGTCGGAGGAAGAGCTGGATGCCATCGGAGCAGGCGATCAGGGTATGATGTTTGGTTTTGCCACCAATGAAACAGAAGAATATATGCCATTTGCTATTGCACTGGCTCATAAGCTGACAAGACAGCTTACAAAGGTAAGAAAAGAAGGTACTTTGCCTTATTTGAGACCGGATGGAAAATCTCAGGTTACTGTAGAATATGATAATGACGGAAAACCGGTTCGCCTGGATGCAGTGGTTCTTTCCACACAGCATGATCCGGATGTGACTCAGGAACAGATTCATGAGGATATCAAGAAATATGTGTTTGCTCCGGTTCTGCCTCAGGATATGATCGATGATGAGACAAAATTCTTCATTAATCCGACCGGAAGATTTGTAATCGGAGGACCTCACGGAGATAGTGGTCTGACAGGAAGAAAGATTATCGTAGATACTTACGGCGGATATGGACGCCATGGCGGCGGAGCATTTTCCGGTAAGGACTGTACAAAAGTCGACCGTTCTGCAGCATATGCAGCACGTTATGTGGCTAAAAATATTGTGGCAGCAGGTCTGGCTGACAAGTGTGAGATTCAGTTATCCTATGCAATCGGTGTAGCATATCCTACATCAGTAAGAGTAGATACATTTGGAACAGGAAAGCTGGAGGATACAAAACTGGTAGAGATCATCCGTGAGAACTTTGATCTGAGACCGGCAGGTATCATCAAAATGCTGGATCTGAGACGTCCGATCTACAAACAGACAGCAGCTTATGGACATTTTGGAAGAAATGATCTGGATTTGCCATGGGAGAAACTGGATAGAGTAGATACATTGAAAAAATATCTTGCATAAATAGAAAACATAGAATAGCAGTGTGTTGAAGGCAGTGTAATGATTGTCCCGGAGAATTTCCAAATATCAACTTTGGAATTCCCCGGGATTTTTCGTGAGAAGTTCTGAAAATCAAACGGACAGGGGACAGTTCTGTGTCCTTAATTTAGGACACAGAACTGTCCCCTGTCCGTTACGTGCTCAATCGCCCGGATTTTTATAGAAAGTTTAGAATTGTCTTTTTTTGTTTATGTGTAAATATTCAAAAGATATGTTATACTCTCTTATAATAGAATCTTTAGAAAACAGGTGCGCGTCATGAAACTTAAAAATAGAATCTATATTTCTTTTTTTGTGATCATTCTTGTACCGATGTTTTTGATTAGTCTTGCTTTGATGGCATTTACAAGCTATCAGGTTTATTCTATAAAAAAACAGTATGGGATAGAGGAGATTACGTATGAGAGTCTGTCCAATAGTACGTATATGCTCAGTAAGATCACGCAGAAAGTTTGTGATAACCTTCAGAAGACGGTAAATGTGGAACCGGAAAAAATGGAAAATACAGGATATTTGAACAGTATTAATGAGGAACTGCTGGCGAAAAATGCATATCTTTTGGTGAGGAAGGGAGAAGAGTGTTTCTATAATGGAAGCGGCAAAGATGTGCAGATTGTTTTTTCAGAACTTCCGGTCTATGGTGATGCAACAGAAGGCAGCGACAGAGGAGTATATATCGGTGAGGATGTGCAGGCTCTGGTGAAACAGGTTGATTTTCAGTTTACAGACGGGGTGGAGGGAACAGCATTTATTATTATCAAGGCGGATGCGATGATTCCCCAGGTACAGAGACTTCTGGCAGATATGGTTCTGGTCATGATTTTGATTTTGGTTATCACAGCATTTGGTCTGTGTACATGGACATATCGAGGTGTGATCACACCATTGAGTCAGTTAAAGGAAGCAACCAGGAATATAAAAGAAGGTAATCTGGATTTTACTGTGGAGAAAAGCGGTGTGCAGGAAATCAGCGCCCTGTGTGAAGATTTTGAGGAGATGCGTCAGCGGCTCAAACAGAGCAGTGAGGAAAAGCTGGCTTTTGACAAAGAGAATAAAGAACTGATCAGTAATATTTCCCATGATCTGAAGACACCAATCACTTCCATTAAAGGGTATGTAGAGGGAATTATGGATGGTGTGGCGGATACACCGGAAAAGATGAACCGATATATCCGAACGATTTATACCAAAGCAAATGAGATGGACAGGTTGATCAATGAGCTTACCTTTTATTCCAAAATTGACACCAACCGTATTCCGTACACATTTAATAAAATCAATGTGAAGGATTATTTCGAAGACTGTGTAGACGATCTGACGGCGGAGCTGGAATCCAGCGATGTTTCTCTCACGTATTTTAATTATCTGGAGGAAGATGCTGTGGTGATCGCAGATGCGGAGCAGCTGAAAAGAGTAATCAATAACATTATTAGTAACTCTCTGAAATATATGGATAAGCCGAAAGGTGTGATCAATATTCGCCTGCGTGATGTGGGAGATTTTATTCAGATTGAGATTGAAGATAATGGAAAAGGAATTGCCCAGAAGGATCTGGCTAATATTTTCGACCGCTTTTACAGGACAGATACTTCCAGAAATTCTTCCAAAGGTGGAAGTGGTATTGGGCTTTCAATTGTTAAGAAAATTATGGAAGACCATGGCGGTCAGGTTTGGGCTACGAGTAAAGAGGGCACAGGTACAACCATGTATCTGGCTTTGAGAAAATATCAGGAGGTACCGGTTCATGAGTAAGATTTTGATAGTGGAAGATGAAGAAGCAATTGCTGATCTGGAGAAAGATTATCTGGAACTCAGTGGTTTTGAAGTGGAGATTGAACACAGAGGAGATGTGGGGCTAAAAAGGGCTTTGACGGAAGAAATTAATCTGATCATACTGGATCTGATGCTGCCGGAGATGGATGGATTTGATATCTGCCGGGAGATTCGTGCCCAGAAAAATACGCCGATCATTATGGTGTCTGCAAAGAAAGATGATATTGATAAGATCCGGGGGCTCGGTCTGGGAGCAGATGATTATATGACAAAACCATTCAGTCCCAGTGAGCTGGTGGCGCGTGTGAAAGCCCATCTTGCCCGTTATGAGCGACTGATCGGAACCGGTGTGCAGGAAAATGATATTATTGAGATCCGGGGAATTAAGATTGACAAGACAGCCCGCAGAGTATGGGTGAACGGGGAGGAGAAGAATTTTACCACAAAGGAGTTTGATCTTTTGACATTTCTTGCTCAGAATCCGAACCGCGTATTCACGAAAGATGAACTGTTCCGGGAAATCTGGGATATGGAGTCTGTAGGCGATATTGCTACGGTTACAGTACATATCAAGAAAATCCGTGAAAAGATAGAGTTTAATACAGCGAAACCACAGTATATTGAGACAATCTGGGGTGTGGGATACCGCTTTAAAGTGTAAATGGCATTTAACTGGACTGGTTAAAAATATAAAAACTGGCTATTTTAATAAAACCAAATCTGAAGTAGCATATCAGCTATAAAAGATTCAGAGGAGGTTTTATTGTTATGAGTAATAATGATGTTGCAGTAAAAAAGGTGAATGTGTCTGACATTGCAATCACCGGAGTATGTATCGCCCTTACCCTTGTGGCTACAGCTTTTATTAATATTCGTTTGCCGATCGCAGCCAACGGAGGTCTGGTGCATCTGGGAAATGTGCCGCTGTTTTTGGCAGCCATCATTCTCGGAAAGAAAACAGGTGCTTTTGCGGGAGCGTTCGGTATGGGACTTTTTGATCTGCTTAGCGGATGGACTCTGTGGGCACCATTTACCTTTGTGATCGTAGGCCTGATGGGATTTGCTGTTGGAAAAATCACAGAAAATCGTATCGGTTTTCGGTGGAATGTACTGGCGATTGCAGTTGCATGTGTGATTAAAGTTGTAGGATATTATATTGCAGAAGTGATTATTTATAGAAATTGGATTGCACCGGTACTGTCCATTCCGGGAAATCTGGTTCAGATCGGCGTGGCAGCAGTAATCGTTCTTCCGATTGTAGAAATCGTAAGAAAAGCAGTGAAAGCCAGATAAGAGAAAACAGAGGGAGATTTGATCATGTATAAAATTATGACCCCGGGACCGACACAGGTTCGGGAAAATGTACGTATGGCAAGAAGCCTGGAATGTACCAACCCCGATCTTGATCCGGTATTTTATGACTATTATAAAGAAACATGTGAATTGATCAGTAGGTTGTTATTCACAAAAAATGAAGCTTTTATCCTGGATGGAGAGGGAATTTTGGGACTGGAAGCTGCCTGTGCTTCTTTGACGGAACCGGGAGATAAGGTCCTTGTCATTGACAATGGGATCTATGGAAAAGGATTTGCGGATTTTGTGACTATGTATGGCGGCGAGGTGGAATTTTATACTGCACCTTATACAAAAGCTATTGATGTTGAGGAGTTTGGCAACTATCTGGAAAAAAATCATGATTTTAAATATGCGACACTTGTTCACTGTGATACGCCAAGCGGTGTGCTGAATCCGGTGGAAGAGATCAGTAAAAAGTTACATGAGTATGGAATCATGACCATCGTGGATTCCGTGTCCGGAATGTTCGGTGAGCCGATCCGTGTGGATGAGGGACAGATCGATATCCTCTGCGGCGGTTCTCAAAAAGCTCTTTCTGCACCTCCGGGACTTACCTTTGTGACGGTGAGTCGGGAAGCGATGAAAGCCATGGAAGACAGAAAAACACCGATCGCATCTTTCTATGCGAATATTCTTGTATTTAAAGATTACTATAAAAATCAGTGGTTCCCATATACCATGCCCATCAGTGATATCTACGGACTTCGTACTGCGCTGGAGAATGTAAAAGCAGAACAAAAAGAGATGTGGGAACGTCATGCGAAATTGGGACAGATGACACGGCAGGCAGTACAGGATATGGGGCTGGAATTGTATCTGGAAAATGGTTATTCCAATACTGTTACTGTTATAAAAGTTCCGGAAGGAATCAACGCATCCGATATTCTGGAAACCATGAAAAAAGACTATAATATTATGATCGCAGGAAGTTTTGATGTATTGACCGGTCAGGTGATACGAATCGGACATATGGGTGAAAATGCCAATGAGAAAGATGTAAAAGAAACATTGGAAGCGCTGAAAGAGACGATTCATAAACTTAAATAAAAGAAATCTATGTAAAAACCTGTTATTGTGTAAATTCCTTACACAGTAACAGGTTGAATTTTTTTGGCGAGGTCCGGCGGCCACGACGTAAACTCTGACTTACTTAATACGCAGCCGCTGTCCTCTTTTTTGTTGCTGTTACTGCAAAGCCCTCAGGCTGATATGCATTTCTATCATTTAACAAATCCAGTATATTCCAAAGATGTGTCCTGCGTATGGAAAAGAAATTAAGTATTTCTGAAAAATATAAAAAATGTATTGACATACATCTGCTACAATTGAAATTATTGATTCCCTATGGTAGTATGATACATGAGTTTTGACACAAAAGCTACTTTACAGGAAGAGAATCGGATATGGGTAAATTATTTTATATTATGGGCAAAAGCGCATCCGGGAAGGATACGATTTATCAGAAATTATTGGAGAATCCGGGATTTCATTTCCGCCGGCTGATTATATATACCACCAGACCGATCCGGGATGGGGAGAAAGAGGGACAGGAATATTATTTTGTGAATGAGGAAAGTTTCCAATCTCTAAAGGCTGAGGGGAAGATCATTGAAGACAGAGGATATGAGTCGGTTTATGGACTGTGGAGATATTTTACAGTCGATAATATGGATCTGGAAAACTATAGTTATCTGGGGATCGGCACGCTGGAGTCTTATGAACAACTAAAGAAATATTATGGGGTAGATAAAGTATGCCCTATTTATATAGAAGTGGAAGACGGGGAGCGTCTCAAGCGTGCCATTGCGCGGGAAGAAACTCAGGAAATACCAAAATATGAAGAAATGTGCCGCAGATTTCTTGCGGACAGTCAGGATTTTAGTGAGGCAAATATTAAAGCTGCCGGTATTTCCCGCCGCTTTCGAAATACGGATTTTATTACTTGTATGTCTGACATTGAAAAACACGTAAAATCTGTGTTATACTGTTAACGTAACGATGATATTACACGAAATAACAGGAGGTGATACTATGCCAGGATTTCAAGAAATCGTAGGACATGAAGAAGTGATACAGCATTTGCAGAACGCAATTCGGTTGGGAAAGGTTTCTCACGCATATATCCTCAGTGGAGAAAAAGGTTCCGGAAAAAAACTGTTGGCGAATACATTTGCTATGGCATTGCAGTGTGAAAAGAAGGGTGTTGATCCCTGTCAGGAATGCCGCTCCTGTAAAAAAGCGATGAGCAGAAATCATCCGGATATTATATATACTACCCATGAAAAGCCGAACTCGATCGGTATTGAAGATATTCGTACCCAGCTGATCGAGGATGTGATGATCAAACCATACTGTAGTTCTTATAAAATATATATTATAGATGAAGCGGAGAAACTTACACTGCAGGCTCAGAATGCTCTTTTAAAAACAATTGAAGAGCCGCCGGCCTATGCGGTAATCCTGCTTCTGACGAGCAACATGGAAACATTCCTTCCGACGATTACTTCACGTTGTGTGAAACTGAATCTGCGTCCGGTACAGGAGAGTATGGTAAAAGATTATCTTATGGAAAAAATGCATCTTCCGGATTATCAGGCACAGATGGATGCGGCATTTTCACAGGGAAATATAGGAAAAGCAAGACAGATGGCAGAATCCGATGAATTTAATCTGATGACGGAGCAAGCCCTTAGGATCTTGAAAAAGTCGAATGAACTGGAACTGTATGAAATGGTGGAGATGATCAAAGAGCTTTCTGCAGAAAAGCAGAATATCGATGAGTATCTGGATCTGTTTGCTATGTGGTTTCGGGATGTACTGTTTTTTAAGGCCACCAAAGAGGTGGATGGGCTGATGTTTAAGGATCAGCTGAATTATATTAAGGAACGGGCAAAGAAAAGTTCTTATGAAGGTATCGAGAAGATTATTGATGCCATAGGAACTGCAAAGGAGCGTTTGCATGCAAATGTAAACTTTGATCTGGTTATGGAATTGCTGTTCCTGACAATCAGGGAGAATTGATATGGTAAAAATAATAGGAGTCAGATTTCGGAATGTAGGTAAGATTTATTATTTCAATCCGAAAAATTTTCAGGTGAGTCCGGGAGAGCATGTGATCGTAGAAACAGCCAGAGGCGTGGAGTATGGTACCGTTGTTCTGGAACCGAAAGAGGTCAGTGAAAAGGAAGTCGTTCAGCCGCTGAAAGATGTGATCCGAGTGGCAACACCGAAGGATGACGCAAAAGCAGAGAGTAATAGAAAGAAAGAAAAAGAAGCATATCAGATCTGTCTTCAGAAGATTCGCACACACGAACTGGAGATGAAGCTGATCGATGTGGAATATACCTTTGATAATAATAAAGTCCTGTTTTACTTTACGGCAGACGGTCGGATTGACTTCCGGGAACTGGTGAAAGATCTTGCGGCGGTCTTTAAGACAAGAATTGAGCTGCGTCAGATTGGCGTAAGGGATGAGACAAAGATTCTGGGCGGTATGGGAATCTGTGGAAGAGGACTCTGTTGTCATACGTATCTTTCCGAATTTGCGCCGGTTTCAATTAAGATGGCAAAGGAACAGAATCTTTCTCTGAATCCTACCAAGATTTCCGGAGTGTGCGGAAGACTGATGTGCTGTCTGAAGAATGAGCAGGAGACATATGAGTATTTAAATAAGAGACTGCCGAATACCGGTGATACGGTGACAACGCCGGAGGGAATCAAAGGTGAGGTGCAGAGTGTCAATGTGCTGCGCCAGCTGGTAAAAGTCATTGTGGATATCGATGATGAAAAAGAAATCAGAGAGTATAAGGTGGAAGAACTGAAGTTCCGCCCGAAGCATAAGAAGGATAAAGTAAAATTATCCAAGGAAGAGTTAAAGGAACTGGAAAAACTGGAGAGAGAAAACTGAGGATATCTGAGATGACAGTGGAATTAAAAGAACATGAGCGTCTGGATGATCTGCAGAATGGATATTATATTATTCAGAATATGCAGGATTTTTGTTACGGAATAGATGCAGTGCTGCTTTCCGGATTTGCGAAGGTGAAGCCGGGAGAGCGTGCACTGGATATGGGAACCGGTACGGGGATCATCCCTATTTTACTGGAAGCAAAAACGCAGGGAAAGCATTTTACCGGTTTGGAGATTCAGGAACGCAGTGCCGAGATGGCAAGACGCAGTGTGGCTTATAATCATCTGGAAGATACGGTGACGATTCAAACAGGAGATATTAAGGAGGCTGCTGCCATATTTGGCAGGGCTTCCTTTTCTGTTGTTACCTGCAATCCGCCATATATGACAGGCAGTCATGGATTGACCAATCCCCATCTGCCCAAAGCCATTGCCCGCCATGAAGTTTTATGTACACTGGAAGATGTGATTTCACAGGCTTCACAGGTGCTGGAACCTCATGGGAGATTTTATATGGTGCACCGGCCGTTTCGTCTGGCGGAGATTATGGGGCTGATGATGAAATACAAATTGGAACCGAAGCGAATGCGTCTGGTGTATCCATTTGTGGACAAAGAGCCAAATATGGTGCTGATCGAGGGGCTTTCCGGAGGCAATCCAAGAATTACCGTAGAGCCGCCGCTGATTGTATATGAAAAACCGGGGGTATATACGAAAGAAATCCGGGAAATCTACGGGGATGGAAGATAATAATAAGGAGACATTATGACAGGAAAATTGTTTTTATGTGCCACACCGATCGGAAATCTGGAGGATATTACCTTTCGGGTGCTGCGCACATTGAAAGAAGTGGATCTCATCGCTGCGGAAGATACCAGGAACAGTATCAAGCTTTTGAACCATTTTGAAATAAAGACACCGATGACAAGTTATCATGAATATAATAAGATTGAAAAAGGACATTACCTGGTAGGTCTGATGCAGCAGGGGCAGCAGATTGCGTTGATTACGGACGCAGGTACTCCGGGGATCTCGGATCCGGGCGAAGAGCTGGTGGTCATGTGCCATGAAGCGGGAATACCGGTTACTTCTATTCCGGGACCGGCGGCATGTATTACTGCGCTGACGATGTCGGGACTGTCCACCAGAAGATTTGCCTTTGAGGCTTTTTTGCCCACCGATAAGAAAGAAAAGCAGGCGGTTCTGGAAGAACTGATAGAAGAAACACGGACAACGATTCTATACGAAGCACCGCACCGGCTGGTACGGACACTGGAAGAATTATATGAAACGCTGGGGGAACGGCGGGTGACGATCTGCCGGGAACTGACCAAAAAACATGAAACCGTATTTTTAACTACCCTGTCCCAGGCACTTTCCTACTATCAGGAAAATGACCCCAAAGGCGAGTGTGTGATTGTCATGGAGGGCAGAAGCCGTCGGGAAATGGAAGAAGAAAAACAGCGAGAATGGGAAGGCATGACGCTGGATGAACATATGAAGATCTATGAAGATCAGGGGATGAACCGGAAAGATGCCATGAAAGCAGTGGCAAAAGACCGGGGAGTGTCGAAGCGGGAAATCTATCAGAAACTTTTGTAGGACAGGGGACAGACCCCTGTCCTGTTTGTTTATATGGTATCGATCAGATTGCATCCGCTGATGATCTTGTTCCACTGGTTTTCGCTGAGCGCCACTTGCCGTTCGTGGTGGAGTGACTGTTCTGTGGGGAAGTAAGGAAGCCGTGGCTGTTCCAGTTCTTCCAGTGAGGGTACATTTCCATCCAGATAGGAACGGATTCGGCGGCGGTTGCTTTCCAGACGGGTGATTACTCCACCCAGTTTGATATCCAACAGCTCATAGCCGAATGGTTTGGCATCGTGCAGCCACAATTGTTCCCGATGCAGCTTCAAGTGCCACATTTTTTTCGTCAGACGGGGGATAACTTCTTCGCAAATCCGATCCAATGTGGATAAATCCTTTTGATCATATGCATTTTTAATCCGGATTCCAAGGTCCGCTTTTTCGGACAGTATCTCTGCCAGTAGTTGATAATAGGTAAAAAGTCCCTGATATGCAGGTGAAGTTTTAACACAGGATTCCAGGTGTTTCGCAAGTTCGCCATAATACGAAGCAGTGTCAAGACCCTGTATGTGGTGATCAAACATACCCAGCAGATTATCCTGATAAAGCAAATATTTGGATGGATTGTCAGAAGTAATATTTGTATCATTTTCTACGAAAAGGGAATCGAAAGATTCCAGCTGATAGAAGTCCTCCAGCCTGCCATTGACGGTAATAGCAAAGTCCTCAGCCAGTTCTGTTTTATTCACTTCTTCATGAAATCCCATATGAGCAAATAAAACCAGTCCGGGATATACGGCGTCTACCGGTGTTTCGGAGCCATTATCCATCCAGCCGGTACAAAATACTTCTTTCAGATGATGTTCCCGGCAGGCTTTCAGTCCGGTGAGTGTACACTTGAAAGTACGGGAATAATTTGGCGCAATACCGTTCCAGATCCAGCTTCCGCCGGCGAATATAATATTATCGGACAACTTTTCGTGAGCATTAAGCAGAGTATGGTAAATGGATTCATCATCATTATAGTAGTCCCAGTAAACAAGACCAAGTCCGTCATCCGGTTTTACCCACTGGGAGGTGTTGCGGATGGCTTCGGTGTCGTAGTAGCTGCTTCCTGTATTGGCAGTGATATACATATCACTCCAGATCATAGGTTCCAGCTCCAGCTTTTTGCAGATTTTAAATACACGGGAACTGTGCTCCTTGATCAACTGAGAGCTTTTCTTATATCCGTTCTGTGTCAGATAATTACCAAGTCCCAGTGCAGCGGCTTCGTCCATTCCCAGATGCACCCGTCGGGTGGAATAGGATGCTTTCACAGATCGAAGTAATTCTTCTATAAATTGATATACTTCTTCTTTTCCAACAAACAGAATATCATCGGTATCTTTGAGCGGTGTACCCATAGGCCACTTCAGGGCATTTCTAAGATGCGCAAGGGTCTGGATGCAGGGAATCAGTTCGATACCGAATATTCTTGCATATGCATCTATTTCACGGATTTCCTCTTGAGAATATCTGCCCCGGTAGGTTCCAAAATACGGTTCTTCCGGGACTTCGTAGGTATCTTCCGTGTAGAGCAGCAGATCATTCATACCCAGTTTTGCAAGCATACGGATCAGGGATTTGACTTTTTCCACAGTGAAAACAGAGTTTCTTGAACAATCCAGCATATAGCCGTTTTTCGGAAAAATTACAGGTTCCTTCTTTTGAACAGAATCTTGATCGAGATGGTGAAGAATCCAGTTCAGTCCACGAAAATAATGGGAAGTTTCCCGGCATGAGATGTGGATTGTATTTCCCTCTTTCACTATGGAAAGAATGTCAGTGTCCTGAAAAAGAACCTCAATCTGCCAAGGAATCTCTTTGGGACAAATATGGAGATCCTGAAATAAAATAGCTGTTCCCTCTTCTATGCGCCGGATATCTTCCTGTGTTCCATTTAATGCATAAGTCATGGCACGTTCCTCCTGAAATAATGCGAAATGCCAAGATAAAATGATGGTATTTCACAAATCTTTTAGACTATTGTACTGAATCGGGAAGGAAAAGTAAATAGGACAGGGGACAATTCTGTGTCCTGGTATTGGGGGTAAATAGTGTCGATAAGAAATCATTGCGATACGGAAAAAGATGATTTACAATAATTCATACAGAAAGTATGGGAAATACATCTGTTGTTCAGTTCTGTTAAATCATCAATAAGGTTGCGTCAGACAATCTATATCAAAATTCCCCCAACATCATTAAAATTAAAAGCAGAGCATAGAATTATATGGAAAAAGGAGGAAATCTGTGCCAAGAAAAGCGAGAGTTGTTAGTAAATCAAAAATATATCATGTCATATTACGTGGTGTGAACCAGCAGATTATATTTGAGGATGAAGAAGATTTCCAGTATTTTGTAACAATATTATCAAAGTGCAAAGAAATCTGTGAATACAAAATTTTTGTATATTGTTTGATGAACAATCACATTCATTTATTAATGGAAGAAGGAGAAGAACCATTGGCAACAATTTTTAAAAGAATTTGTGACAGGTATGTCTATTGGTACAATCATAAGTATGATCGTATCGGTCATTTGTTTCAGGCGCGGTTTCGTAGTGAGCCTGTGGAGACAGAAAGATATTTCCTTACAGTGGTCCGTTATATCTTTCAAAATCCTGTAAAAGCAGGGATTGTTTCTGCGGTCAATCAATATCGATGGTGTAACTATCAGGCGTATGTGGGAGTAAAAGATTTTACAGATACTGAAAAAGTTATGAATTATTTTGAAGGAAGAGATGAATTTGTATCTTTTTTAAATGTTGATTCGGATGACAATTGTATGGATATTTCATCAGTTAGGTATTCATTTGTTACAGATGAAAAAGGGAAAGAACTGGTAGAGAAAATCTCCGGATGTAAAAATGTGGAGGAGTTTCAGAAATTAGACAAAAAACAGAGAAATTTGTACATACAGGAATTAAAAAAGGAAGGCTTGTCTGTTCGGCAAATCAGCAGACTAACCGGAGTATCAAAATCAATTGTAGGACAGGGGTCTGTCCCCTGTCCGGGGAGGATGGTATGAATTATCTATGGGGCGGCATGATTCTGATCGGAATCCTATATGGAACAGCATCCGGCAATCTGAAAGCGGTCACGGAGGCAGCAGTCAATTCCTCGAAAGAGGCTGTCAGTCTGTGTATTGTTATGGCGGGAGTGACAGCAATGTGGGTGGGGATTATGAGGATTGCGGAGAATTCAGGTTTAATCGAGGCGATGGCAGGGAAAATGAAACCGTTGCTGAGATTTTTTTTCCCCCACATACCGGAGAATCATCCGGCACTGAGACCGATCGCAATGAATATCATAGCCAATTTTCTGGGACTTGGATGGGCGGCAACACCGGCTGGTCTTTATGTTATTATGTGGATAGATTGAAGGATCCCTAAAAAATCTGGGGTTTTTACCAATTTAGTCCTAATCAAAAATGTAACTGTCAACACGTTATTTTTTGAAAGGCAGCGCTGTTAATTAAAAAAATAATAAAGGATCAGTAATAGATAGAGGAGTTTATAGAACAAGTATATCTATTACTGTTAAAGAGTACGATTTATTGTACTCAAGTAGGGCTGAATTCACAAGCATTTGTGTTTTTGGCTCTTTTTTATTTAAGGAGGAAGATATGGAAAAAAATACAGCGGTAGGTGCAGTTCACGAAAACTTGCACAATAACATAAAAAGTTCCGTTAATTAACATAAGCTCGTCAGGTGCAATGGATAGCAGGAAGGAGGTAGAAAATGTTAAAAATAAGACTTCAGGGAACAGCAAATGATATTAGGTGGATTAAAGATTTACTGGAACAAAATGAAAGAGTAGAAATCCTGGATTTTTCAGATTTGTATTCCAATAAAGGTACGAAAAGATTTTTCAGAGCATATGCAGAAATAGAAAAGTCAGAAAAGTAATCGGAGGATAAAGTTATGTGCAAGGTAATAGCAGTAGCAAATCAAAAAGGCGGCGTTGCGAAAACAACAACGTGCATCAATCTGGGTGCCGGTCTTGCAAGAAGAGGACAAAGAGTTCTTTTGGTGGATGCAGATCCACAGGGTCATCTTACGATAGGATTGGGTTTCCCTAAAAACGTGAAGATAACTTTAAAGACAATGATGGAAAATATCATCATGGGTACAGAGTTTAATCCGAAAGAAGCGGTGTTACAACATTGTGAAGGAATGGACATCATACCATCCAATAAACTTCTGACAGGAATGGATATTTCCCTTGTAACAGTAGAGGAAAGGGAAAGCGTTCTGAAAGAATACCTACAGCTTCTGGAAGCGGATTATGACTATATTATCATTGACTGCATGCCATCTCTGGGAATGCTGACAATCAATGCCCTGAGTGCTGCAGACAGTGTGATTATTCCGGTACAGCCTCAGTTTTATTCCGCAGATGGTCTGGTGGAACTTTTGAAAGTAATAAATAGCATCAGGAAACGTTATAATCCGCAAATTCAGATTGAGGGAATCCTTTTTACGATGGATACCAGCAGATATAACAATTCTAAAAGAAATAAGGATGCAGTTAGATCTGCTTACGGAAAAGAAATCCGCATTTTCCCTGATACGATACCAAGGACAGAAGCAATAGCAGAAACAACATCGGAAGGGATCAGTATTTTTCAGTATGATAAAAAGAATAAAGGTGCTGTGGGATATGACAAACTGGTGCAGGAGGTGATAGATCATGGCAAGGCAGAATAAAGAAATCAAACTGACTTCCTATGAGGATCTGCTGGGTGTGCCTCAAGAAGGTGACAAAGTGATAGAAGTTCCTCTTTCACAACTGCATGCATTTAAAAATCATCCGTTTTATGTAAAGGATGATGAAAAGATGGAGGAGACCGTTCAAAGTATTAAGGAATCCGGGGTTCACAGTCCGGGCCTGGTCAGACCAAGAGCAGAAGGCGGGTATGAGATTATCGCAGGACACAGAAGAAAAAGGGCATGTGAACTGGCAGGAAAATCTACTATGCCTGTGATCGTCTGGGATTACACCGATGATGAAGCTGCTATTGCCATGGTAAATTCCAATATCCAGAGGGAAAATGTTCTCCCCAGTGAGAAAGCGTTTGCCTATAAAATAAAAATGGATGCCCTGAGACATCAGGGGAAAAAGGGGGAAAGAAGTGCAGAAAAAGTAGGGGAATCATCCGGAGATGATATAAGAAAGGTAGAACGGTATATTCGTCTTACATATTTACTTCCTGAGTTATTGCATTTTGTTGATGAAGGAAAGATGAAAGTGATTGCAGGTACAGATATTTCTTATCTGTCTGAAGAAGAGCAGAGGTGGCTGATAGATGCAATCCGTGCAACAGGTAAATATCCGGACGGAAAGAAAGCTCAGACATTCAAAGAGATGAGCAGGAACAGTAATCTGACAGAAGCAAATGTTATGCTGGTCCTTCTATCGAAAAAACCTGTAGTGCAGAAAGTAGTTCTTCGGTATGAAAAAATCCGTGAGTATTTTCCGGAGGAATATGACAGCCAGCAGATAGAAGAGATCATATTTTCACTATTGGAGAAGTGGAAAGCTTCACAAGGATGAGAAAGGAGAAAATCTATGGAACAGGAACCGAAGTTTGATTACTTTTACGGATGCCAGTCAGAACAGTACAGTTTTTACCGCATTCCCAAAGTACTGTTTACCAATGAATATTTCCGGCCATTGTCATGTGAAGCAAAAGTGCTATACGGTCTTTTATTGGACCGTATGGCATTGTCCATGAAGAACCAATGGCTGGATGAACAAAACAGGGTATATATCATTTTTACGATAGAAGAAGTCATGGAGTATCTTTCATGCAGCCGGCAGAAAGCAGTAAAAGTATTTGCAGAACTGGACAACCAGAAAGGGATCGGTCTCGTGGAGAAGAAAAGACTGGGGCTTGGCAGGGCAAATATCTTGTATGTAAAGAATTTCATGATAGGGGAAGCATGTGAAAAGTATGCGGATAAAACATCATGTGGAGATCCCAGAAAACTCATAGACATACAGAAGTATGAAAATCATACTTCAAGAAGTTCCGAAAATGTACTTCAGGAAGTTCCCGATGCATACGACAAAGAGTATGAAAAACAGACTACAGAAAGTATGGAAAGCATACTTCATAAAGTTTCGGAAAGAGACTTCAAGAAGTATGAAAATCATACTTCAGGAAGTATGGAAAATAGACTTCTGGAAGTTCCAAAATCATACGCTAATAATACTGATAAGAGTAAAACAAATAAGAGTCAGAATGATTTTAGTGAGAATGAAGGGAGCAATATAAAATCTTATCCTATCTTATCGGGAAAGAATAACGCTTTAGACGCTTATCGGGAAATCATCAGAGACAATATAGAATATCTGATCGTTGCGGAGATGTATGGAAAAGAGATGGCGGATGAGATCGTGGAACTGATTCTTGAAATCCTGACAAGCAAAAGAAAAATATTCAGGCTGGCAGGAGAAGAGATGGATGCCAACTTAGTAAAAGACCGTTTTATGAAATTACGTTTTTCCCATGTTATGTATGTATGCGAATGTATGAAGAAAAATACGACAAAGATACAAAACATTAAGCAGTATCTTCTGACTTCCCTTTACAATGCACCCGCAACCATGAACCATTATTACCAGATGGAGGTACAGCATGATATGTATGGATAACTTCAAAACGGCTGTGGATAAAACAGGGCATATGATATCTGTACGTGGATAACTTTGCGACAAATTGTCGCGAAGTGAAAGAAGTATATGCAGGATGCAGAACAGAAAAACTTTACGACAAATTGTCGCAAAGTGAGAAAAAGGCAGGAGGGCGTATGAGCGAATGGGATAAAGTATTTGAAGAAATGAAAAATGAGCTGTTGGAACAGAAACAGCAGTTTCATATCATACCGAAGATGGTATTGCATGAAACCGAAAACCAGCTTGGCTATGGCAGTGTCACGATAAACGGCATTGTGACGGTCAAGGGGATCCGGGTCATGAAAAGTAAGAAAGCCCCCGGAGAGTTTTATCTGTCACTTCCCACGATCGCCAGGGAGGATTACTATCTGGAGATATGCAGGATGGAGCCGGAGCTTTATCATACCGTTTTCAAAACGGTTGTAAAGGATCTTCTTATCCAGCAGATGAATCAAAAAACTGCAGAAGAAGAGATTTCCGTGGATGTGAAGCTGATAGAGAAGGGCAACCTGGTGGCACTTGCATCGGTAACCTGTGGTTCCCTTACAATCCGGCAGATCCGCATCCTTCATATAAAGGGAAAGCGTTTTATCTCCTTTCCCCAGTGTTCCTCATCGGACGGGTATCAGGATCTTTTGTATTTTAACACAGGAACACTGAGGGAAATCGTGACAGAAAAGATCCTTAAGCGGTGTGAAGAACTGCAGCTGAAACAGCAAAAATTATAAAACTGAATATGGCAGGAGATCGGAAGGTGAGAAAAATGGTTTGGATGGTCGCAGGTATAGTAGTGTTTTTCGTTCTCCTGTCACTGGTACAGTGTGACGAAAAAGAACGTGAAATCAATGACCGGATGCAGGAGGAATTCCTGCGGGAATGGAATCAGAAAAAAGAAAGGAAAGCGGCACAAAAAAGGAGAAAAGCAGATGAGGAGTGAACGGATAGAGTTGCGGTTCCGGATGGATTATCCCCATGAAGTACAGGTATTGGAAAAAATAAGAAATTACGATAAGAGCCGGTACAGCTCTATGAATGACTATATCCTTCATGCTGTCCGTGCCTATGAGGAGCCGCTGGAAATAATGCCGGAAGCATTCGAAGAAAAGCTTCGGGAAATGCTCCGTGATGAACTGCATCCTTATGGGGACTCCGGTTTTATGTGATCCGGTCCGATGATGGAGGAAGAGATGATGGAAAGAAAAAGAATGATGTCGGTTATATTTTGTATTTGCTTTATTTTCTGTTTGGGCGGATGCGGCAGTAAAAATAAAGCAGAAAATGCCAAGACGGAGGATACAGAACAGACCGTGGCTGTCCGAAACGAGGACGATGCGGAAGAAATAAAAGAAAAAGAGGAATCTGTGAAAAGAGAGAAAACGGCGGATATCCAAGATACGGATAAGAACGTACAGCCTGAAAAGAAAGCAGAAGCCAAGGAAGATAAGAAACAGGAGGAGAAGAAACAAAAGGAAGAAGAACCAGTGGGACAAAAGAAAAGCCAGGAGAAGAAAAAAGCATCAGAAGCAGGGAGCCGGAAAGCAGATACGAAAGTGGCAGATACTCCAAAAACAGATGCCCCAAAAGCGGATAATCCTAAAACAGAAAATACCAAAGAAAGCAGCAAGGAAAATGAAAGCCAGGGCAAAACAGAAACTGCAATAGAAGAGGAACATGTCCATCAGTGGACAGATAAAACACAGGTGCGGCATCATGATGCGGTGACAGAGCAGACATGGGTGGAAGATGTCCCGGCATGGGATGAGGAGATACCTGTTTATGAAGAAAGGGAGCAGGCTGTCTGTGTTACCTGCGGAGCAGAGATACAGGGAAATCCCAATGAGCATCTGAATGATGTCTGCAGGCAGTGGAAAAATGTTATAAAGAAAGTGCAGGTGGGAACCCAGACCGTTCACCATGATGCAGAGGGACATTATGATACAAGGACAGTAAAAGAAGCCTATGATGAGGTGATCGTTACAGGTGCGGTATGCACCGGCTGCGGAGCCACGAAATAATTAAGAAAGAATACAGGAGTCAGGAAACCGGTTTGCGTTTTCTGGCTCTTTTTTTGAAGAAAGGAATGGAAAATGAAGCAAACTGCGATCCGGGGTCCACCGGGAAAGCCGGACAGGAAATGGTTCGTCTAAAAAGTAAATGCACATCCTCTTGTAGATCAAAGAGGTGAATGGAGGAAAAATGAAAAACTTTAAATGGAAAAAATTCATAAGTGCTTCCCTGGCATTGGTAATGTTTTGTGCTTCTTTTTTGGGAGCGGGAGACGTCTATGCTACGGAGGAAACGGTGACAGAGTGGGTGGATATGGAAGTGATCCCGGAACTTGGTCCCGATATAGGAGACCAATCCCGGGGAAAAGATATCCTTACTGCGGTGATCGTGGATGAAAATACACCGATGCTTCTGTCGGAAGAGGGGTCTTCCTGTACGATCATAAAAGGACAGAGCCTGCCCTATATGACATGGACCACCCATCTGTTTTCCGTAAATTCTGAAACGGGAAGCTATCCGGCATATTGTATGGAACCCAGTAAAGGTTCTCCATCCGGTGCTGCTACGGTATCTGTCCTTGAGAATGATACGATCAAGGCACTGATGCTGTGTGCCTATGAAGGTCCGTATCCTTTGCTTTCCACATCAGCCCTGGAAGCTCTGGGAGTTCCTCTGGAACGGGCAAAACAGGATGTCTACTGCATCACCCATGCATGCGTATCGTATGTGTACTGCGGCTCTTTGCAGGGAGTGAGTTCCAGTGCGGCCCAGGATTATATCAATCATATCAAGACTGTACAGAAATGGGCATCGGAACACCCGGATATTATGGAACAGTATACAGCCTATGTTGCATACAGCGATAATCAGCAGGATATCTGCTGGCTGGAAAAAACAGGCGTGGAAAAAGGGCAGATCTCCATGCAGAAAGTATCGGCCAACACAGGGATCACAAACGGGAATAACTGTTACTCTTTGGCAGGGGCAGTCTACGGGGTTTATGACAAAGACAGCAACCTGATCACCCAGATGACAACGGATGCACAGGGGCAGGCAGTCAGTGAAGAGATCCCCTATGGGACATACTGGCTGAAAGAGATCACGGCCCCAAGCGGATTTGCCCTGTCAGAAAGCTGGTCAGATAAGATTGAATTGAATGCCAGTACCGTATCGGTGACGGTTCAGGATATTCCACAGAATGACCCGATCAGTATCGTCCTGGGAAAACTGGATGCGGAAACTACAAAAAATATGCCCCAGGGAAGTGCATCGTTAGCCGGAGCGGAATTTACCATAAAGTATTATTCCGGAAATTATGACAGTGATCCCCAGGCAGCCGGGGTCCAGCCGGTCCGTACCTGGGTGCTTCGTACAGATGATAAGGGAATCTGTAAGCTTCTGGATTCCTATAAAGTATCCGGTGATGCATTTTACAGAGATTCCAATGGATATGAGACATTTCCATTGGGAACGGTCACCGTTCAGGAAACAAAGGCACCCGAAGGGTATCTCTTAAATACGGAACTGTTTGTACGCCAGATCACCAGCGATGGGATCATAGAGCCGGTGGATACATACAATGCCCCGGAGATTCCGGAACAGATCATAAAGGGCGGTGTTTCCATTGAAAAACGGGATCTGGAAACAAACGAAAAAATCTCACAGGGAGATGCTTCTTTAGAAGGGGCAGAGTTTACCATCATGAATCAGAGTGAAAATCCTGTCGTAGTATCCGGAAAATCGTATGCAGCCGGGGAGGCTGTTATGACGATCGTGACTGATGCAGAGGGAGTGGCATCTACGGAAAGCAATGTGCTTCCCTATGGTGATTATGAGATCAGAGAGACGAAATCTCCCGAAGGATATCTTTTATCGGGAACAGGCCTTACCCAGACCTTTGCCATCCGGGAAAATGGAGTGACAGTAAAACTGAATACAGATGAGACGGCAGCAAAAGACCAGGTGATCCGGGGCGGGGTAGCAATAGAAAAATGGGATGCAGAGACAAAAGAAAAGAAACCGCAGGGAAGTGCCACGCTGAAGGGTGCAGAATTTACCATCACAACTCAGTCGGAACATCCGGTCATAGTAGACGGCAAAACGTATGAAAAAGGCGAAGTGGTCATGGTGCTTGTGACCGGAGAGGATGGGATGGCATCTACAAAAACCGATGCCCTTCCTTATGGAACTTACCGGATAAAAGAGACAAAAGCCCCTGACGGATATCTTCCTGTGGGAAAAAATCTCACACAGGATTTTGAAATCCGGGAAAACGGAGCACTGGTACAACTGAACACCGAAGATACAGCAGCTCAAAATGAGATAAAAAGAGGGGACCTGCAGCTTATCAAGGCGGAGGACGGAACTTTGAGCCGGATGGCAGAGGTGAAGTTTTCCATCACCAGTAAGACTACCGGGGAATCCCATATCTTTGTGACTGACGAAAATGGCTACTATAATACTTCCAGTGAATGGAATCCACATACCCGTAATACAAACCGGGGAGAATCCGGGGAAGACGGGATCTGGTTTGGAACTTCGGAGCCGGACAACAAAAAGGGCGCTCTCCTTTATGATACTTATACCATGGAAGAGCTGCCCTGTGATGCAAACGAAGGCCATAAGCTGGTAAAATTTGATGTGGTGATCCATCGTGACCATGTGACGGTAGATCTGGGTACGGTGACGGATGACCTGATTCCGGTTATTTCTATCTGTACCATGGCAACAGACCAGTCAACAGACAGACATGAATCATTTGCGGAAGAACAGGTTACCATCTGTGACAAAGTACTCCTTACCAATCTGGCTTTCGGAAAGGAATATACCTTAAAAGGCGTTCTCATGGATAAAGAAACAGGAAAGCCGCTTCTGGTGGATGGAAAAGAAGTGACAGCTGAAAAGACATTTACAGCGGAGAGTGAAAACAGTACAGAGACCATGGATTTTACGTTTGATGCATCGAATCTCATAGGAAAAGAAGTGGTGGTATTTGAAAAACTGTACCAGGATGGACAGGAAGCAGCCGTTCATGAGGATCTGGAGGATGAAGATCAGACGATCCGTTTCCATAATCCTCAGATCAAAACAAAGGCTTCGGATGCAGCTACAGGTACCCAGGAAGGAAGCGTAGGAAAAGAAGTGACCATTCTTGATAAGGTCAGCTATACCGGTCTGATCGTTGGAAAAACATATGTGGCAGAAGGCATCCTGATGGATCAGGAGACAGGGGAACCTTTGCTTGTAAATGGCAGAAAAGTGACTGCCAAAAAGGAATTTACAGCAGAAAAAGAATCCGGAAGTGTGGAACTTTCCTTTACCTTTGACGGCTCCTTGCTGGGAGGAAAGGCTGTGGTTGTTTTTGAAAAACTTTTCGATGGGGAAAAAGAGATTGCATGCCATGAAGATCTTACGGACAAAGATCAGACAGTATCTTTTGAAAAGCCCGAGATAAAGACCAGTGCATCGGATCAGGCAACCGGTACCCAGGAAGGAATCGCACAAAAAGAAGTGACGATCGTAGATAAGGTACAGTATTTTCATCTGATCGTTGGAAAAGAGTATGTCATAAAAGGTGTCCTGATGGATAAAGAGACCGGAAAGCCGTTTCTGGTGGATGGAAAGGAAGTATGTGCAGAGAAGACATTTATTGCTGAAGGGAAAGAAGGAAGTGTGGAACTTTCCTTTACCTTTGATGGATCCGGACTTGATGGAAAAGAGATCGTAGTATTTGAAAAACTCTATCATGCAGGCGTGGAGATCGCCTCCCATGAAGACCTGGCGGATAAGGACCAGACCGTATCCTATAAGAAACCGGAAGAAAAGACAGTCACTATCACTTCACAAAAGCCTACAACTACAATGTCAGCCCCCAAACCGGTAAAGACGGGTGATACGACCAATATAGCGGTATATCTTGCTCTGGCAGTGGCTGCATTGGCGGGGATCGCAGTGTTCCTTGTTAAAAAGAGAAAGAACAGGCTGCATGAAGTGAAGCGTATCAATTGTAAGAAACAGGAGAAAAAACATGGATAACAGGAAAAAAATCATGATCATTTTGTGCTTGCTTCTTCTGGCGGCAATCGGCTGCGGAATGGCTGCGTGGCTGTTGCCGGTAGGGAAGTTTCGGGGACTTCTGATCCGTTTTTCCATCATTGCATTCCTTGCAGTGCTTGTTTTTATTGCAGGGCTGGTGAAAGGACGGTAAGAGAAAAATGATAAAAAAAATAAAAAAGAATTTAAAAAAGGCAGTCTTTAGTCTGATCTTCGTATGCCTGTGCAGTCTGGGGATGGCAACACCGGTACTGGCTGTGGATGCAAGCGGTGCCCTACAGAGTATGAATACCTTCCGAGATTTTTTAGGACAGGTGATCAGCCTGATCGGAACTTTTTACTTATTATGGGGTGTGTTTGAATTTGCCAACTCCCTGATGGGGAATGACGGTATCATGCAGGCGAGTGCATTTAAGAAGATTGCGGCAGGTTTTCTGTGCATGGCGGCACCGGACATCTACAGCCTTTTGAAAGGATAACCTATGCAGGAATGGATCAAAGAACTGCTGGTCGGGGCATTTAACCTGATATATCCGGCAAATGAGATATGGAAGACCTGTATGGCACTTGTAAAAGCCATGCTGGGGATCACTCCTGTGGATATCGGAGGCGGGGATGTCTGGAACCGGGTGGTGACTGAGATCTATCCGCCTTTTCTTTTGATCGGAAGTTCCCTTATCCTTATCTTTTTATCCATTGGATTTTTAAAAGAGATCACGGATTTTCGAAAAGGGATCACGATAGAAGTTTTGGTCACTTATGGGATCCGGCTGATTCTGGCTGAGTTTCTGCTGGTAAATGCAGTACCGCTGATCCGGCTTTTTTTCCAGATGGCATCCCAGCTGTCTCTGACAGCCTTTGATGATGCGGCCATGTCCACTGTCACCCCATCGGACCCACAGGTAGGGGAGATGCTCACCTACCTGGCCTGGGGACTTGTATACCTGATTGCAGCACTGGTAAGCGGATTTATGATTCTCTTTGCCGTATATAAAAGGTTCTTAAATCTGTATCTTCTGACCTTGTTTGCCCCGGTCGCCCTGGCATCCATGAGTGGGAACCGGGGGATCAGCCAGACGGCATCCGCATGGGTAAAGTCTTTTCTGGGGTCTGCATTTGAGATTGTGGTGATCGCCCTTGCCCTGTCTGTTTCCCACTGGATGATCGCAGGCGGGCTTATTGTCTTTACTGCCCTGGAAGGGACGATTGCGGAGTGGACCGTCAGTGTGCTGGAAGGTCTTATGACTATGACGATCACGGCAGGAACCGTGAAAGGAGCCGAGGGACTTTTGCGCAGATCATTTGGATTATAAGGAGGGAACATGAACATCAGTATCAATAAAGATTTCGATAAAGAATATAAAGATGACAGCTGGAGGGGATTTTCCATGCAGGAGACCGTATGTATCGGGATGGCTTTTTTTTCGGCAGTACTGACCGGAGGATGGATGTATTATTCTTTTCAGATTCCCCTGAATGCGGTGCTGTATGCGGGACTTTTCCCGGCAGCACCGTTTCTGACCTTTGGATTTTACCGCTATCAGGGGATGAATCTTTTCGAACTGGGAAAAGAACTTTTAGAGGAAAAAAAGACCAGTTGCCTTTCTTATGAAGCAGGGGAGTACGAAGAGGTCCCGGTGGAAAGGGAGGACAGGAAGAAAGACAAACGGGAGAAAAAGCAGGAGGAAGCAAGGAAGAGAAATCACCGAAGAAAGCTTCAGGAAAGGAGGAAGAGATGGGCATGATCCTTGGAAATGGGGAGTTTTCAAAATATAAAAAGAAGACAGCACGGGCAGTGCAGATACCGGGAAATGTCCGGGAGACTCTTCCCGTAAATAAAATCTGGGAGGATGGGATCTTTGAGATCGAGCATGGAGACGGAGTCAGGATGTTTGACCGCATCTATCAGATAGGGGATATCAATTATACCTTGAAGGATGAAAAAGAAAAAGAGAGCGTTCTTTTGACTCTCTGCAAAATCTTTAATTCCATCACCACAGATTTTAAGATATTGATCGTAAATGCCGGGCGTGACATGGGACAGTTTTGCCGGGAGATTTTCTATCCGGAAGAAGGAACTTACGGAAAATTTGGAAAAGGAAACAATGACTGGATCCGTGAAGGATTAAAAAAGGGGAATCCGGAAATTTCACAGACCCGTTATCTGGTATTTACGGTAAGGAAAAAATCTTATGAGGAAGCAAAAGCATACTTTGTGGGGCAGGAAGCGGTCCTTTCTCCTCTTTTTGAAGCGGTAAAAAGCAGCATCACGCCTCTTGATGCACAAAAGCGGCTTCGCATGTTAGCAGGGATCTATCGGAAAGGGAAGGAACCATCTCCAGACTGGGAAACACTTACAAGATCCGGAAGAAACTGGAAGAATGAAGTCCTTCCCTCCTATCTGGACAGTAAAAAAGAATATCTGATGATGGATGGGAGATATGTTTCCGTATTGTTTGCGTTTGCGCTGCCAAACAGTCTGGATGAAGGAAAAGTGATGGCGGAACTGGGAAACCTGCCCTTCCCTTCCATGGTGACACTGGACCATGCACCGATCCCCCGGGCCGTTGTACGAAATAAACTGATGGCTGCCGCCAGGAATAATGAAAGAGCCATCCATATGGAGCAGGAGAGGAGGATGAAGGCAAAAAATTTTGTATCCGGTATTTCCTATGAAAAACAGAAAAAGAAAGAGGAGATTGAAGGGTATCTGGAACAGCTGGATGATAATGATGAAAACGGATATTTCTTTTCACTGCTTGTGACAGTGATGGCGGATACAAAGGAAGAACTTTTAAACCGGATGGAATCCATCCGGTTTATCGGGGAAGGGCTCGGAGGGATCCAGTTTGTGCCCTACCGGCACCGGCAGCTGAAAGCATTCCATACGGCCCTGCCGATAGGGGCCAGGGAAGTGGACTGTATGCGGTGCATGCTCACCAGTTCACTGGCAGCATTCCAGCCATTTTACAGTAAGGATCTGATACAGCCCGGCGGGCAGTATTACGGGGTGAACCGGGTGACCCGGAATCTGATCTTACTGGATAGGAAAAAACTGAAGAATGGAAATGGCATTATCCTCGGGCATACCGGAAGCGGTAAGAGCATGCTCCTTAAGGCCGTGGAGATCGTCCAGCCCATGATCGGGAGCCGGGATGATATTTTTGCCATCGACCCGCAGAATGAACTGAAAGGGCTGGCAGAAGTACTGGGCGGTCAGTTCTTTGATCTGTCCGCCCAGTCAAAGATCCATCTGAATTTTCTGGAGGTTCCTGAAGAAGTCTGGTATAGCACAGATGCGGTACAAAAAGATATGTTTGTGGCAGAACAGGTATCTTTTGCGGAGGCATTCTGCTATTCCGTCATGAAAGGTATGTCACCGAACGGGATCCATAAGTCAATCATCACCGGCTGCATCATGAAACTGTATCAGGAAGTCTTTTCTGCAAGAAAGCTGCGCCAGCCGGTCCTTACGGATTTCTACCATCTGCTTACCGTATATGGAACGGAAAACCCCGGGGATGAAAAAGAGGTGAGGGAGATTTATAAGCCTCTGGAAGCCTACTGCTTTGGTACGTTTGATCTGTTTGCCAAAAGATCCAATCTGGATATCAGGAACCGCCTTGTGGCATTTGGCATGAAGAATATCTCAGAGGAAATGTGGGAGCCGGTGATGCTGGTGGTCATGCATCTTTTGTCCCAGAGGATCAATTATAACCAGAAGTACCAGAGAGCTACCCGTTTTATCGTGGATGAGGGTCAGATCGTATGCCGTAAGGAAAGTTCTGCTGAGCAGCTGAACCGGGCATTTCTTACTTACCGTAAATTCGGAGGCATCTGCACACTAATCCTGCAGAACATGTCAGCCGCCCTGGCAAATCCGGTGGTAAAAGACCTGTTGAGCAACTGTGAATTCAAATGCTTCTTTGACCAGGGTGGTGTGGACCGGCAGGAAGTAGCAGACATTTTAGAACTGTCTTTTGCGGAATCAGAGGCACTCAATGAGGAAGTACCGGGACAGTGTGTCATTGTCTGTGGGAAGGATGCGCTCTTATGTGACAGCAGGATATTAAGATCCAGCCCTCTTTTTGAACTCTACCAGACATCTTTCCACAGGGATGAAAAGAAATGAAATTAAAGATACAAAAAGAGACGGGGCTTATCCGAAACACACAGAAACTGCAGACTTGTAACCAAAAAATACGGGAAGGAAAGACATCTCACAGACAAAAGACAAAAAGCCAGGTGTCACCGGAGATTTATCTGAATCCTGTAGAACAAAAGAAATGGGAGAGACTCTCCCCGAGAAGAAAAGCGTATTTTAAAAACAGGGGAAGCCGGTGGAAAAGACGTGCCGATCTACTGCAGGGTACTTTTGGGGCATCACCAGATGCTTTGGGTATGCAGGATGCGGTCTTTGAGGAACATGACCGGGAGCCTGTATCTGCAAAAAACCATACAGCATCCTATAATTGCCGTTCGTATGACAGAAAGCAGAAGGAGACCGGTTCCTCCGGTCATTCACAGACAGGAAAAAGCACAGGTGAGAAGAATATAAAAACAGGGGAAGGTGTAAAAAAGACAGCTGAAGTAGCAGAAAAAGTCCCTTCTGCAGCAAAAACAGCCGTAAAGGCAGCAAAGAAATCCGCTGATTTTTTTAAAGAGAACCTTACCCGGGAAGAAAAAAGCCATGAACAGATGCTCGAGGAAGCAAAACAGGTATATCAGAAGGACAGTGACAGGGAAACGGAAAGTCTCAGCCGGTTTACCGGTTTCCTGATCGTTCAGCATCTGGGAACCATATTTGTAAAGATCATCACCAGCGGTCTTTTGTATCTGTTCCTGATCCTTTCAGTTCTGGCATCCTTCTTGTTTCCTCTGATCGTGATCGTTGCTGTGCTGGCAGGTATCTTTGGAGGTGGTGCAGGAAGCAGCCTTACCGCACTGCAGGATCCTGCCTGTTATCTGTCAGCCAAGTACGAGTCCCATGGGGACTGCGGCAGTATCGGTTCCGGCGGCATGGGGGAGTACGGTTTTGACAAGTCTTACAGCCTGGTCAGTTTTGTAACATACTGTCATGAAAAGGATCCCGATACATATGCCTGTTTTGAGCCATTTTTGGGAAAATCCGGTGCGTCCCTGTATGAGGATGCAGCGTTTCGAAATGTCTGGAAACACCTGGCGCAGGATAAAAAAGTCACCTTTGAGGCGGACCAGACCATCTATACTTATGACCATTATTTCCTTCCGGCAGCAACACTTTATACACAGACATATGGCTATGATTTTGTAAATGCTCCGGATGCGGTCAAGGCCTGTGTCACTTCTTTTTCTATCCGTGACGGGGCTGCAAGTGCGGCAGCCTATTTTTCCGGTGTCACTGCAGACAGTACCCCGGAAGAGATCATCCGCCTTGCCTATGGACGGATGCAGAAGAGACGTCCACAGGCAAGTGTATCCGGTCCCCGGTGGCAGGATGAAGAGCAGGACTGCCTTGACCTTTTGCATGGGACGCTGGATATCTATGAACCGGATACTTCCCCCAGTGGGTATGGCGGGATCGACTGGAGCTGGAAAAAGGGAAGCGGTGCTTTGGGAAATGGGGATATCGTATCCCTTGCCCTGTCAAAAGTGGGCTGCCGTTACAGCCAGCAGGAACGTGACGGGGAAGGGGTGTATGACTGCTCCTCATTGGTGTACCGTCTGTATGCCCAGATCGGGATCACGTACCTGTCCGGCATGTGTGCTGCCGAAGAGGCACAGTATCTGGAAAGCCATCAGATGGGAGTTACAAGAGAAGAACTCATGCCCGGGGATCTGATCTTTTACTCCTATGAAAATAATGGAAGATATAAAAATATCAGCCATGTGGCGATCTATATCGGGGATGGGAAACAGGTCCATGCGGCAAATAAAAAGAGGGGCGTGGTATGCGATCCTTTTAAGGAAAGCAATATCGGGGTATATGCAAGGCCGCAGTAAAACAGATAAAAGGAAAAGAGATGATAGAAAATGAACCAGAAAAACAGAGGGAAAAGAAAGAAACAGTTGGTTTTCATGGGGACGGCGGCAGTGGTGCTGAGCATTTGCCTGGTGATCATTATTATGGCACTCCGTAAACAGGCTGAAGAATCTCCTGTCCAAAAGGAAACGGAGAAAGAGGTGCAGACACTGACGGCTGAACATACCGGGGAGGAAGAGAAAGAAGAACCGGTCATTGATGAAGCAGTCCGGCAGGCGGCAGAATCGGATAAGATACAACTGCATCTGGAAGGGTATATGAAAAGTATTTTCGGAGGATGGGAGTGGGTCATGCAGGAAGCTTTGACATCCTATGGGAAAGAGCATCAGATACAGGCAAAAAATGCAGTGGTCCTGTCATATACCGGTTACGATGCCGGGACCGATACCCATTCATTTTATCTGCAGCTGGATGATGAAGAGGGAACGATCCTGCTTGGAACGTATCATCCCTATGAGGCTAAGATCGAACCTGCTGATAAAACGCTGGAGAAGATTAGGAAAGAAAAAGAGGCGGTGGGAGATAAAGGGGAAGAGGAAACAGGCGAAACACTCATGCAGACTCTGGAGCCGACAAAAACACCGGAAGTCCTTTATACGGATATGCAGATACGGGATGTTCCGGTAACGCTGGCAGAATTCCTTGGGGAGGATGCACCGGATCTTCCGACCACACTTGCCGGATATTTAGTCAGCCAGGGCAGGGAAGGCGATACCTGCGCCACCTATGCGGGAAACCTGAATATCGGTCAGCAAACGGCAGAATTTGACCTGCAGTTAGCAGATGAAACAATCATACATGTAACATATAACGGGGAATTTGCATATGAGATCAGGTAGAAAATAAAATAAAAGATTGCAGAAAGAACTCTTGTACCTGACTGCACTCTCTGGTAGAATAGAAACAGGCACTATTTAGAAAAACGGTAGGCGGTTAGTCCTTAACTGATAAGTGAAAAATATCCGGCGGATATTTTTTACACGACAGAGGGACTGGACCCTCTGATTACTATAGAAATCCCTGAAAAGGGAAATCGTAAGGAAAGGAGGGCAAACTTATGAGTGATTATGAAATGCTCTCCATCATACTGATGATACTTTCCATCATCGTATCGATCTTGCTGGCATACATAAATAACGTAAAAAAGTAACCGCCCACGCCAATGATCGGTCACTTTTTTATAATTGACAAATTGGACTAACCGTCTATCGATAGTGCCTTTTTATATTCTTATCTTAGCAGATAAAGCAGGAAATGTCAAATGGAGAGGAATAGATGTTTTCATTAAAAGTTTATGAAGATTTAAGTTATCATACCTTGACGTGTATGAAAAGTAAATGATATAATAAAACAAACATATGTTCTTATAGGGTAAGAAAGGAGATAACCATGTCTAAGAAATCTTCTAAACTACTAATGAGAAAAGAGGAAATGATTCTGTTAAAGAATAGTGAAGCCGGAAAAAATACAGATATGTATGGAAATATATATCAAGTTTTATCAAATTATGACACTCTAAGTGAAGAAGAATTCCATACTAATAAACTTTTAGATGATAAATCCAGAGCTGTCATACTGAATAATAAGAAAATACTAATTGATGAGATAAAAGATGAGTGGGTTGGGATTGGAACCAGTGATGAAGCTTCTGGAGAAATTCATTGTCAATTATGTGGAAGAAAAAATAAATATGTTTATTATATTCAAAATAAACTGAATGAAAAGGAACTGAATGTTGGATCAGATTGTATAAATAAATTTCCGGGTATTGATAATGTGAGAGCTCTGCGGAGAAGTCATACGATTCAATCAACAGAAATGAAAAGATCTAAGCGGCGAATTGAATTTGATGGAATAGATTTGAAAAATGTTAATTTCATAAAAGAAGCTGAGGTATGGTTTAAAGAGTTTCCCATATTATTATCTTCTGAATTGTATGATAGTTTTGAAACAGTATTATATAATCTTAATTTCATCAGGACGAATTATATTAGGGAAGGTGGGGATATAGAGACTGTACGTAAACAGTATTTTGAGTTCAAAAATGAATTCAAATCGTTGCAGAAGAAGGCAAAAAGATTCTATGAGAGAAATAAAGACAAAAAACTAATTTGTGACAGAGAAATGTCAGAATGGTTGAAAATAGAAAATCCTGATGTATGGGGCATGGTAAAAAAGAACAAAGGGTTGTTTAATGTAGAAACTTTGAAATATGCGTATAATAGTAAATATGTAGCAGATCATCTCGAAGATTTCAAATCACATCTTTCAGATCATGATATTGAACTTGTAAATGTGAATGGAAGTTATATCAGATTCACAATCTATAATCAGGATTATGTTTATCCATTGATATTTACTGTTCCATGCAGAATTTTCATGCAAACTATCGGATGTTACTGCTTAACGGAAAGTGATTATACATTTAGTCGAGAAAAATTAAGTGGTATAAATATTGAGCGTACAACAAGAAATTTTGATGCAATGACGAATCGTTTAAGTACACCATTAGAACGAATTGGTCTGGGGATAGAACGAAGTCAGGTGACTGATGATAAATATTATGTTCGACTTCCAAATGTTACGAAGGCATCTAAATGGAGTAATCGGACTAGAAGAGAAGAAATAGCCTATAAAAAAATTTCAGAAGAAGTAATATTCAATAAGTTTATCCCATTTATATTTGCGGATGATGATGAAATAGAAACGGCTTTCATGAAGATCAAAAAGTCACTGATGCGATCAGATAATTGGAAAAGTCAGAAAGAAAAGGACAGAGATGAAAGTATTGCGAAGTCATTAACGATACAAAAACAGAAAGAATTTATAAATTATTCTTAACAATGGGATTTTACATATTGGATATTGGAAATAGTCTACATATGGAAATGTGAAGTGGACATTGCTGAGGGAGCTGACTTGTTATAAAGCTGGTTTTATGGTAACATATTAATACAAGATAAAGTTTGGAAGGAGGTATAGTATGCCAGCATTATTACAAAATCTATTAGATGAATATATCAAGGGTCTGATTGATATTTACGGTGCACACCTGAAATCTGTTATATTATACGGTTCCTACGCCAGAGGGGATTTTACGAAAGATTCAGATATTGACATTATGATTCTGTTGGATCTGACAGATATGGATATTAAAAAATATCGGCATCAATTATCAGAAATAACATATGATTTCAATATGGAATATGATCTTGATATTAAGCCGATAGCAAAAAGTGAAAATCATTTTAAAAAGTGGATGAATGTTTATCCTTTTTATGCAAATGTGAACGAAGAAGGGGTGAAGCTGTATCATGCAGCATGATGAGCAGGGAACAAAAAAGGATCTGATTTTTTATCGAATTGAGACGGCAAAAAGCGATTTGAAATCTGCAAATATATTGTTCGAGGTTGGAGAATACCGTGGAGCGAATAACAGAGCGTACTATGCAATCTATCATGCGATATCAGCAGTGCATGCTTTGGATGGAAAAGCTTACAAACGTCATAAAGATGCCCTGGCTAATTTTAATAAAAGCTATATAAAGTCAGAAATATTTCCACGCCAGCTGGGAAGGAGAATTGCTGAGGCTGAAGAGATACGGCATGCCAGTGATTATGATGATTTCTATTTAGCAACAAAAGAAGAGGCTGGAGAGCAGATTAAGACTGCAGAAGAATTGATTGAAAGAATTGAAAAATATTGTAAAGAGAGAATATAGCAAAGAAAGAGACCAGCGGATTCGTTGGTCTTTTTAGCAGTATAAGTAAATATCTGGGGTTTCAGGGGTTTCCCCTGACAAGATGCGTTTTGTCGGACAAAATATAATGGTCTCATAAATTAAGACACTTTTTCGGACAGATTTTAATGAATCTGATATACTTAAACCAGTATGAAAGAAAGGATCCATTATCATGTCC
>SFQZ01000015.1 GCA_004562915.1 bacterium | reverse complement strand
TTCCTCCTGTTCGTTATAAGTCGCACGGAGGATATTTTACCACATCTGGGACATTTTCATATGTGGTATACTGAGACATTATCATAAATGGCTTATAGAGAAAAACAGATTTTAAATTCACCTGTTGACAAAAGCACCAGCCTATGATATAGTCTAGACACAAATTAAAAATGTTTAGAGCCGACGCTCTGATAAGTGACTAAATGATTTCCCGGAGGGAAAGTCTACCCATTTGGTTGTTTATCAGAGCATCGGCTTTTTTTGTTTTCCACCTGCACCTTGACAATTTCATATTGTGGTCATCGCCCGGTTGCCGGGGCGTAGAGTTCGGCAACAGCGACCGATTGCGGCTGAAGACAATCGGGGCGCCGCCATCACGTGCAAAAATGATATTTCAAATACGATAAACATTAGCAGACTACGTTTAATGCAATAGGAGAAAAACGAAGTCCTGTGATGTGGAGGTATCAGTAAATGAAGAAAAATAACAGAAACATTAGAGTGTGCGCAGTTAACAATGGAAACAGAGACGGATTCAATATCTATCTCGATTTCTCCGGCCAGCGTGAATATCTCATATATCATAGACATAACGGGTTGCTATATGATCTCCTTAAAGACGGAGTAGCAATAGATGATGTTCGTCGCTGGACCCCGGCCTCCCTTGGCTGCTTCCATGTTGGTAGAACGGGATCCTCTGGACTTTATGAAGTGACTAAACATCTCGTGTCCGTTATCAATGATTATATGTTAGAACGTGAAGCCTGCTAAGGAGGTGCTACAGATGAAGAGTAATTACTATCCCAACAACACAGCAGTCGCTGTCCGTTTGGAGAGTCTTATAAAGAGTGAAGGAAAGAAGCTGCTTTCTGAGAGAATGTCTTCCCGAATGGTGAAGTGTGCATCTGTCATGAATGAAGAAAGCTTCGTTGGCTGGCAGATTGAGATTCCAACAAAGGGTCTTGCGATTCTTAGTCTCTTTGGTTCAGAAGAATTTACGGAGAAAGAACTAAGATGGTGTGCTGAAAAGACCGGAAAAACTGTCAAGGGAGTCTTGAAAACCTCTGTCTCTAGTCTAACACAGCTATATGAGGTCTATCTTCCTATAACAGAGACAGGACAGACAAGAGCGATTATTGGCTTTAACTGTGGAACCCCTACCACTAAAGATGATAGCATTTCTAAATGGCCAACACATTACTCCGGAATATTTGCTGAGCTCGTCAGCGTGCTGCGAGATACTGGAGCCGTCATGCGAGTTGTCTTAGGTCCGGCTACAGACGAGGAACAGACTTTCTGCCGCAAGAACACGCTACATAGTTATGATGTGGATGGTATTTCAGTTAGGGACTACCTAGGGAGACCGGTAAAAATGCGAGTCCTCCTCCTTCTTCCTACTTCTCCTTCTATTCGCTTAAAGACAGTATTGGAGGAGGCAGTTCAAGGGGCTAAGTGTAGATATGTCGGTGATATTGAAACCCAGAAAGCTGAAGAAATTTGGAGAAATCCTTTATTTGAGGCCCAGGTCTTACCCGACTATGCAGCCAGAATTCTAATGATGGAACCTGAAATCCATGAAACAACTATTGGTCTTCAGGTTTGTGAAGAACCCGTAAAGAAGATACCTGCAAGCCATCGGAACACTAAGAGCCATGGCGCAGTCGAAATTGGCAAAGCAGTCGATACTGCAGGTATTTGTAGGAGGATTACCATCGGTGAAACAGATATAAAACGCCATTATCAGATCGTTGGGCAAACTGGAACGGGCAAATCCACACTCCTTACGAAGCTCATTCTGAGTGCAATCGAAAAGGGTCATGGTCTGACGTTTTTTGATCCGCACGGAAGTACTATTGACTTGCTTCTCAGAATGATTCCAAAGCAGTATGCTGAACGTGTGCGAGTTGTCCGAATCGGTGACGCAGAGCATCCGGTACCATTGAATATTTGGGACAGTGATGATCCGTCCAAGGAAGAACGGAATATTAGCGATCTATGCGAGCTCTTCGGAGATATTTTCAACCCTCCGGGAGAATGTTTCGTCGGACCACGCTGGGAACGGTGGTTCTCAACATTTGCTAAGGCGTCAATTGCCTTCCTCGGCAGAAGAGCTTCTTTGGAGAGCATTGCAGTTATTTCCCAGAGCCAGGATAATATGTTGAAAGTAAGTAAAGCAATCGCCAACCGCTACCCTGAGCTTGTGGAGACTATTAAGCAGGAATATGGCACAGACAAAAGCAATGATTTTCAGGCAACGCTCAATTGGTATTTGTGCAAGTTTCAAAGGCTTATCTCTGTAGAGCAGCTACGTAAGACTTTAGGGGCTGGGGCAAATGCCTTAGACTTCACGAATTCAATCGATACCGATACGGTAACGCTGATTGATTTGGCATCTCCCAATATCGGTACTCACGCAGCTCGGATTGTTGGAACGCTTCTACTTATGAAGCTATGGAATGCTGCCATGGCTCGGCATGAGCGGGACAAAACGCACTTTGTGGTGGTAGATGAGGCTGCTTTGTTCCAAACGAATCCTATGCCAAGAATGCTGGCGGAGTCTAGAAAGTTCGGGTTGGCTATGGTGCTATGTCATCAGCATACGGGTCAACTGACGGCTGAAATTCGTGATGCTCTGGAGGCAAATTCTGCGAACTTCAGCGCTTTTCGTCTTTCTCCCAGAGATGCACTTACGGCAGCAGTTCGTTTTGACGATCCAAATATGAAAGTGAATTTGGCGAGACTTGATGCTTTCAATGCCATAACTACATTGAGCGTAGATGGGCGACAAACAGCTCCGTTCACTTTAACGATTGATAAGCCGAAGATGCAGAAAGATGGCGAAGCTGTTGCAGCTTACATTGAACAGAGCAGCATCGAACGACTTGTAAAGCCCTACATGGATGTGCGCGCGCTGACCTCTTCAGAAATCCTGAATCTTCTGAACAATCCTCAAAAGATTATGGAAGAACGCTCTCACCTAGTGATACCAGCATTCCTTGAAGAGTGGTCCGTCCGCAGGCAGGAATTAAAAAAAGCAATTTGATAGGAGGAGAATCTATTGAACAAATATGAATTCGACCAAAAGGAACTTGAGCGGCATGGAATCCGTTTTGAGACCGTTGAAGAGGGAAAACTCTTCTCGGACATCGTCCGGAAAGAGCTCGAGGTGAGTGTAGGTAGGGACCTCAGTAAAAATGTTGATCAAGAAGACCTGGATGATTTTGAACAATGTGAAACGCAGGAAGAGTCCGAAGCCTGGCTAAACAAGTATTGCCCGAATTTCCGTGATATTGTAAAGTCAAGGCAGCAGGAAATGGCGTGTCAGATTATGGAGTTTAGAGATAGCATTGAAGGGGTTATTTTTGAGGTCGATCAAAACGTAATGAGTATGACTGTGGAGGAACTGGACATGAGCGTTCGTAGCACAAATTGCTTGAAACGTGCTGGAATACACACAGTTCGTGATATATTGGAGTTTGGCCCACTTTCTCGCATTCGAAATCTGGGAGAAAGATGCAAGAAAGAAGTGTTGCTTACTCTGTGGGAGGTAATTGCTGATCGAAACATTTATCAAGAGCCCATGATCAATGATTATGGAGAATCGAGAAATACGTGCAATTTTTCAAGCCACTTAGCAGATGAGGACAAAGAAAAGTGACTTTCAGACTGGCTCTCTTGATCCGCGATCATCTGTTGTACCAGTTGCACTTCCTGCGGCATCTGAAAACATTTCCCTTCGGAATTCCCTTCGCTCAAGAACGCATGAATCCAAATATTCCAAAAGTCTGTGAATTAGAAATTTTTCATCATCCACTTCGGCTTGTTTCAGAAGCAGATCTTCGAATGGATAACGATCATTGATAGCTTTACGAATATGCTCCAGTTCATCATAGCGGGTCTGGAGGAGCATTTTAACGTGATTGGCGCAATTATCGGTTACACGAAGATAATCGTCCAAAGAGTAGTCAAATCTGTACATTCTTCGTCCTCCGTTTCATTCATGGCTTTCATTATCGATTCGATACATTAGATTAAGAATGTGCTCATGTATTTTCTCCTGCCGCTCTGTTTCAAAAGCGTTGTAGGCATCCCAAAGTGGAAAGTGATGGAGGACATCAAGATCATCGCTCCCAACAGAAAACCAAAACCATACTGTTTGTTGTTCCTTAATGGAGATGTGAATCTCACGGGCTCGAGAACTTGTATATCCATCGATCGTACCGGTTCCGATAAACGCAGCAGACATACGATTATGTATTTCATCTTTTTCAGCAGTTCTATTTACGGCTATATACGCTTTCAGGCCGGTCTTATCGGTTAAAACAAATTGCTTGTCTATCGGATTATTACATGTGTACAGGCCACTATCATCAATTAATTCAAACTTGACCGTCCCTGCCATATCCGTCCCATACATATCGTAGTGATGACTTGGAAGAACGCAGTTATCGGAAATAGGCTTGAAGTATGCAAGAGGAACAGAATAAGACTCCATCAATTTGAAAAAGCATGTTTTGTCTGTCTGGCTGGCTGGCTCAGAATCAACATAGAATAGCCACGACTCATTCGCGTTGGATGGAGTAGTGTTCCTTCTCTCCAAAGGTTGTAATCTTTTATGAACAGGTTCCAATTGTTATCGCATATTTTGGCTTTAAGTTTTTTGCTTTTTAGATATTCGAAAAAGCCTTTGCAAAACTCCTCATAGAAAAGCTTTTCGCATTCGTGATCATTCAAAAGACCTAAGTTATGCTTTTGCCTAATTCTACGGAGCAAATCGATGCTTGTATCAATGTGGTCATTCAGATCACTCTCAGATATAGCTTCTCGTATAACCTGTGCGGCTTTTACAGAGTGTTGTAGAGGAATGTGCTTATCATAGTTAATGCGGATTACCCTAATTTCAGGATCAAAGGCGTCGTCAGCCAACTGTTTGACAGTAGACGGCAGCTTTACAGTGAAGCCTAAATTAACCCCTCCTCCGGAGAAAACTTTGGATTGAATAGTTTCGAGCCCCTCGTTTAAAGTAATCTTTACATCATCCGGTAAATAGGTAAACGCAAATGTTCCTTGCTTCAATGTTTTAAGACTGGAAGGAAGAATAATCTTCTTCAGGCCCGTACAGTCACGAAATGCATAACTTTCAATCTCTTTGATGCTGCCGGGAAGAATCAATTCCTTGATCCCCTTGCACATAGCAAAAGCCTGTGCCTCTATATTGGTCAGAGTATCCGGGAAACTGATTTCTGTGATTTCTACATGATTGAAGAAACAGTCGGCTCCGACTACCGTCACCGGCTTCTCGGATATCTGCGTAGGGATATCTACACTATTTATGTTATTGGATAGATAGGTACTCAGTTTAATATGATCATCGTATTCATTCACACCAAATGACTGCGGGAGATTATGACGATTCGGGACTGTCACTTTATATCTCTTCATTTTCTTCACCATCCTCATCTAAGATTTCGTCATCATCCATGCCATCATCAATGCATGTCGGAATAGCAAAAGGTCCCACTATTTTTTCGGATTTTTGTGCGGTGTTTAAATCGCAGAGAATAAAAAGTTCATTGGTTTTATCATAGACAATCCGACATTCCGCTGCATAAAGCTCGGTATTCCACCCAAGTCCTTCTTTTAGCTCTGAAAATATAGCAGCACGAGGAAAAGCAAGAGCGGTACAACTATCGTAAAGATGAGGTGGAATATCAAATGCTTGCTCTGCGTCAGAATCTATAACATGAAGCAGAAGCCGTTTTTCGTTAAGATTCCACATCATTTGGATATATGCGGGCTTGCCGAGAGCCACTAATACTTCGCGGGGGATGATGATTGAAAAAGATGGGTGATTAAAGTATACAGTCATAATGTCCCTCCTAATAGGCTTTCTACCAACTTTTTTGGGACGTGGCATTTTATCTTGGAGTCCGTCAAAAACCTCATGTGGCATCATGATATCCGGTTTTGGCTGTTTAACATTGACGTCGAAGAACTCAAAAGGGTCAAGCAAAAGAACGGCACACACAGAGAGTCCAATTTTCATAGAACATCCGGAAAAGAAACGTTCCCCTGATTCGAGACGCTGATATTGACTGAATTGTATACCCGCCATTTCAGCAACCTGATAAACTGATAGACCGAGTTGTTCCCTTCTAGACCTCAAAATCTGCCCATCATCAAGCAGACAATGATATTTTCCATCTCTAGAAGTAGGAAAGTCATATGGAATAAATGTATACTTGGGAATTATTGTGCGATACAAGCTCATTTGAGTCCGCCTCCAAATAATCCAAATTGGTGATTAACTGCATCTATACATTTACCACCAATATAGGTTAATGTCAAGCGGAAATTTAATATTTCGCAGATACAAGTACCCACAAAAACAATCAAGAACATGGATGTGCAGCCAATTGGTTGCACCTCTTCTGCGATTTTCTGTTACCCTCTTGTAATTTCTGAAATCCTGAGTATAATAACGATAGTGGGATATGAAATCCCATTAAAGAAACGAGGTGCTGATATGAGAGTAAAGAACCAAGAAATCTCTGATGCGATCCTGAAGTTTGTGAACAAGTATTACCATGACAATCGTAAAGCTCCTACTATCAGCGAGGTTGCAGACGGCATTGGTGTAGCCAGGTCAACAACTCATCGCTATGTTCAGGACTTAAGCGACAATGGTTTGCTTGATTACGACAGAGGCATCCTGTCAGCTCCGGAGAGTGCCAAGATGAAAACAGCCTATATATCCGCCCCGTTAGTAGGCTCGATTCAATGTGGCTGCCCCGAAGAGGAGCAAGAGTACGTTGAGGAGTACGTCAGTCTACCTGTTTCCATGTTTGGCAAAGGAGATTTCTATATCCTCCGCGCCAAAGGTGATTCTATGGTCGATGCCGGTATCGAAGAAGATGATCTGCTGGTAATTGAGCGTAATTGCCCTGCTTTGGAAGGGGATATAGTCGTTGCGCTCGATCCGGAAAATCAGAACACATTGAAACGCTATGCTGGCTACGACGAGGATGAAGAATGCTATCTTCTCGCCTATGAGAACGAGGCAAAGTATCCGGGAGAGGTCATTAAGGTGAGGAGCTTTGAAGTTCAAGGCGTGGCTCGTCACGTTATTAAAGCTCTCTAAAAGCAATTGTTTTCATTAAGAGAATGTTCGATTAGGTATCTTTCATCTAAAACTAAATGTTTATTCTTATTCAAATAATTCTCCAGTTCCGGCCGGAGATTTCAGATGGATGAACAGGAATAAGATAGCATTAAGAATAAGTAACTTCCACACCTGATGTTTGGAAGTAGTAAGTTCCACATCAAGTTGGGTAGGGGTGGAAGTAAGTTTTACAAATGAGTTTGCTTATATTGGTAATCAATGATTTGCTTCAGCGGTTGAAATTTTCAATTAACAATGATATACTTTAATTCCACGATTCTTTTTCGTATATAGTCTTTTTTACGATTCCATATTGTAACTTTCGGTTTTGAATCATGCATTCCCATGACGACAGAGGTGTCGGATCGGCATTGCCAGAGAATGCGCAGCAAGAAACTTGACTGACACAACAAAGGGGGAATGGCATATGACAACATATAACTTTCCTGTGATTCAGGGAGAAAAGACAGGAAAAAGATTGAGAGATATGCGAAAGGGAAAAGGCATTAAGGTGGCTACTGTTTGTGCATATATGGGTGGTATATCCGAACAGGCTGTTTACAAGTGGGAGCGTGGAGCATGTCTTCCTACAATCGATAATCTGCTGGCACTCAGTCATTTGTACCAAGTACGAATGGAAGATTTGCTGGTGTATGAAGAGGCCGAAATGGCCTCTTATTATTTTATACAAAAAGCCTGTTCCGAAATTCATCTGCAGTCAGCAGTAAACTTCAGAACAGTATATGATTATGCATGTACAGCTGCATAACGGGGACTGTTTAACACTCGAAGCATATGATCCATGGGAGTAATGTTACCGTCAAATTTATATTTGAAGGAATTTGTTCCTGTACCGCTTGTCAATGCTGCGCCTCTGGTATGAGCGGTGACAGGGGTCTGCATCTGCCAGCTGTTAACATTATGAAAGACAACTGCCGGGAGCTGATAGCCATGGGCTTCAAACTTGGCCTTTGCATTATCGTAGATGGTTTTATCAGGATTGCTTACTGCACAATTGAATTCCATATCCGAAATGATGTAAAGAGTGGATGGCATCTCTTCCTGAGGCGTGTTCGAATTTACAGCGGTACGAAGAATCAGATCAAAGACCGCCTCCAGATTTGTTGATCCCCCCCAACTTGCACATTGAATATAGCGGAGTTTGTCTTTGAGTGTATTACCGTGAATCTCAACCAGATGAGGATTAGATTCGAACGTGATAAATACGTTGTGAAAAGTTCCGGTACAATGCTCGGCATAATACAAACCCAATGCCTGGGAAATCAGAGCAGGCATCGGAGCTCCCTGACATGTCCAATACATGGATCCGGAGGTATCAATGACAGATATTGCATTTTGTCCATTTACTACTGAACCCTGTTTATCCCAAAGCATTTCAAGAACATCTTCGCCCTTTATCGTACGCTTTGGTCGATACCAACAATCGCTGTCCATGAATGGTCGGATAATATCGTATGGGTAGAGAGTCTCACAGTGAATCTGTTTCTCGTCAGTAAGTACATCTGCTAAGTAGGAAGAGAAACGGTCATGATCCTGTCGATTAAATGCATCACGATATTTTAGCATGGCTCCGGCAGGAACAGATTCATAATTGATCTTATCCACTTTTTGGCTGGTCAGATAACATTCAGTCAGACCGATATTTGTGCGAAGATTAGAAAGGAGCTTTCGGTAATCCGCTTCTTTCAATCCCAGAGCAGAGGCTAATATTTCGGCTTGTTTTCTTGTACGAGGACTGGAGGTATTGATAGGAGGCATCCATTTTGCCAGGAGGGAAATGTGTGCATCACTATTTCCTGCTTCCCGTTCTTTCAGAGCGGAGCAGTCTTTTTCTAACTGAGCTCTGATCAATTTAATGACTGATTTTTGGGAAGAAGTTCCCATCAGGCACATGAGATCATCGAACCGTCCATACTCTGCGATGAATGGGATATTTTTCATGGTGGAGTCAGGCCAGGTTTTTGCAACATGACGAATCAGAGTGCGGAAGAGATCGCGTTCACCAAGTCCTTCTCTGATATCGCGAATATAGAAAAGGAGCTTCATTGCCAGTTCCGGGTTTTCAATATATGCACGGTCAAACAGACGAATCTGCTCGTTTTCTGCCTTGTAACGGATGCCGCCGGCTACAGCAAATAAATCCAGACAAGCATTGCCGGATGTACCGTGTGTTTTAGCACCATTTTGTGTACATGTATAATTTGCTTCTGTTTTCAGATTATCAAGATATGACATGTTTAGCTCCTTTCCAACAATCCGATCGGAATGAATCAGATCGAAATAGTTTCTTCTTATTATTTGCAGAAGGATTTGGGTGAAACAAATCTAATTACTATTTTCATTCGAATCTTTGGATAAACATCCGGATGATCCGCAATTCCCCCGTTCTGTTGGCTTTGGAACATCAGATTATTGAATGAAGATAGAAAGAAGAATGAAATCACCCGCCTCATCCGCCATGAGATGGATGCAATCAAGTATCTCTTCGGAAAACTTACATATATGAAAACGAGACGCGATGTGGTGATTTTAAATAATCCGATTAAGTTCTATTCTGAGTATTATTTTAGTAAAATCCTTTCTCTGTACCACTTCAACGTGGATCACCTCCAATCAGAACGGTTCTGATGCCGGTTGACCTGTGCCTTCATGGCTGGATGTTGTATCCTAAAAAGACCGCTATTATAGATTTACTCATAACTCTGATTCATTTCGCTGCTGTATGCGCCTAATGATGTAAGAAGCGGGAAGAGAATCCCTGCGAAGTCTGCCTTCTGCAAGACTTCTTTTGAAGGAGATGTTTCCTTCGATGTATAAAGATTACCATAGTTGTTTTCATAAAACTATAAACCTGTGGTTTAAACTGATCAAACGCTCATATGGAGGTGGGATTTACAAGTTTATGTATTAGTTTCTATGATACTAGGATAATGTTTGGAAACAGATTCGGAAAAAACAAAAGTCAGATGATTTAACGGAATATCCCCAGTGGAGATATTTATTCTACAGTGATTCAGAAAGAGGAATTACATATTATATGGCGCTCATAGAGATGGTCCTTATTGCTACGGGAGTAGAAGAAGTTCTGGTATCTTTAGTGGGGAGAAAAATATGGAAAAGACAGTATCTTTTATATATTCCTGAAAATAAAGATGAACAATAAAAAGAAATTTGATAGAGGAGAGGTTCATATGAGAGAGAGAGTCAAAATTAAAGGATGGATGAAATGTCCATACAAAATCAAGGACGATAAATATATAGAAGTACCAGAAATCTGGTATTCACCGGAGCAACAGTATGCAGTGCTGGAATTGTTCAAAAAGGAAGTTTATGTGGCTGTGAAAGTTGATAATATAGATGAAAATGGGCTTATCTGCAGCTATGTGGATCGTTATGAAGATTGGGACTGTTGTGGAGATTTGAAATCATATTCTGTTGAATGGTGGTTAAAATATGGGTTTGCGAAGCTTCATTGTTCTGCAATGGAGAGTGGTTTTGATGGTACGATAAAGAGATTTTATTTTGATAAAAAGCTTTATTTGAAAAAATGCCGTGAAGAAAATTGGTTTTTATTGGGAGATATTCATGGTGATTCCAGTCCAATAGAGTACTTTTATCATCAAAATAAGGAACGTCTGCAATTGGATGAATGTCGTAATAATATGATTTTATTGGGTGACGTAGGAGCAAATATTTCCATAACAGGGGAGAGAGACAGGCATTTTAAGGAAAAATTATCGAAATTTCCGTTTACCTATATCTGCCTGCGAGGTAATCATGAAGCGAGAGTTACGGATGTAATTCAGAAATACCCGGAGAAATGGAAACGAATAAACAAATATGGTGGGACAATATATGTGGAAAAAGAATTTCCACATATGGAATATCTTGAGGATATACCGGCAGTATATAAATTTGGCGGATATAAAACTTTGTCATTGCCGGGGGCATACAGCGTTGATAAAGAATATCGTCTCATGCATGGCTGGCCCTGGTTTTCCAACGAGCAGTTAAGTGAAGAGGAGATGCAGCATGGACGTAAGCTGATCAAAGAGCAGAATCCCTTTGAGCTTGTTATATCCCATACCTGTCCGATCGCATTCGAACCAAGAGATTTATTCCTGTCCAATATTGAGCAGAGTCAGGTTGATAAGACTATGGAAAAGTACCTGGGGGAAATTGAAGAAACGATAGAATATAAGCGCTGGGCCTGGGGGCATTTTCATGCAGATCGATTATACCCATGGGATGGAGAGAAAGAAAAACTTATGCTGCTAAATGAGAAAGTTGTGGATTTGAAAAAATTTATGAAAATGAAAAAGACAGATTATTGGGCTGATATTCTGGCATAGCATGAAGCTGTGAAGTCAAATTTGGTAAATATCATGTGCGGCAGTTTAAAAAAGAGACTTCTGATTTTAAACTGCCGTTCAATAATATATGGAAATAGCAAATCTGTCCGGGAAGAGAAACCGATATTCTATACTGGAGTATCTGTTTTTGATTCATGTTTAATGAGCAGAAAGATTATAAGATACATAATCAATACAAAAAGGACAAAGAACAATGTGGACTTTGCTGTTCCACTCATACAGCAGGTATCATAGACTCCGTGCAAAAATACAGCGGAAAGATATCCTAGGATGAGATTGATTTTGCAGCTAAAACCTTTACCACGGTTATCACATAGCTTTGCTCGACCGTAGAACAGTCCCATAACAACGGAAAAACCCATATGACCCGGAATAGACAGAAACGCCCGCGGCAGTGCTACAGAAAGCCCATAGCTGAATACATATTTTATGTTCTCAAAAGTAGCAAATCCAAGAGAGACAAATACGGCATAAATGATACCGTCAAATCGATAATTAAAGTTATAGTCGTTCCATGTCCGCCGGTATAAAAAGAAAAATTTTGTACCTTCTTCTACGGCGGCAACAACCAAAAAAGCCAGAAGAATGATATATTTGGGGTTATCCGGTTCAAACAAAATGTTCAGAATGGATTCTCCCAACATTTCGAGAACGATGGATACCAGAGCAGCCAGTACTCCCCGAAGCACCAGGCTTCCTAGTAAAGAAGGAGGTTCTTTCTCGATCGTGTCTTGTTTATATATGTATTTCATTAAAAAGAATGCCGGAAGAACAGCGGCAAGCACATAAATTAAAATCAGATAGTATACCGGTGTTAAAAAGAACATAATGACAGCCTCCTTATTTTATCATGGGTTAAAAAATTATTATTCATGCTCATGTTCCTGTTCATGCTTGTGTTTGCGTTCCTGTTCGTGCACAACTTTGGAGTTTTGATCTTCGTAAAAATCCGTATTTTCATTATTGTGGCTGGTGTTTTTGTGTTCCTGAATCTGATGATGCAGTTCGGCCATTGACATATTACGGCATTCTTCAGTGGTAACATTGTTGTCATATTCTGACAGGATAAGATATGCTTTATATTTTCCGAATGACATACCACATTCGTGAGCTTTGGCGATAGATGTTACATCTGCCGTATAGCCCCTGCCCTGGTGATTTTGGCAGCTGGCGCAGTTTTCAATAGTATTTAAGATGGTATTTGCTTTTTCAGGATCGTTGGCAGCTACTGTAAAAGTTAACATGGAATCCTTTGTCAGGTAGGGCTGCAGGGCTTCACTTTCTACAAGAGTATCAATAGCATTCTGATAGGATTCCCCCTTGACTTTAACACAATTCAGAATGGATTCCCCATCGTCGTTATAGGCAGTAGCGGATACAACTCTGTCGAAGCGGTTCAGCGCCAGCTCAAGAGACGGATTTACATCGATACTGACATAAGAAACCGGTATTTTTATTGTATAGTAGCCACCAGCACCAAGAATAAGCACGAATATTGCCAGGAATACAGCGGCAGCATTTCTCCACACAAAGCGTGTCTGATGTGGATGGCGTTTTTCACGCTGTGTCTGCAAAAACTGCATGGTAGAAGATTTTATTTCTTCCGATGCTTGGATCTGATCAAATGCATCGTGGATTTTATTTGTCAAATTCGTCACCTCCTAATTTTTCTTTCAGTATGGAACGGCCTCTCGATAAAAGAGAATAGATTGTGTTTTCTTTCGATTTCATAATAGCGGCAATTTCAGCTGCTGAGTAGCCTTCGTAATAATAGAGATATATCACATCTTTATATTTTGCAGGAAGAGACAAAATTGCCTCCAATACCTCTCTGTGATCCGGATCTATATGGGCTGCCTCTTCGGTCAGTGTTTCCAATGGGACGGTTTTATGTCTGAACAGAGACTTCAAAAAGTCTTTACAAGCATTGATCGTTACCCGGATAAACCATGCTTTTTCGTGATCAGCATTCATAAAAGTTCCGTCATAAAGTAAATATTTTAAAAACACATTCTGAAAGACATCTTCCGTGTCTTCAATGCTCTTCAAATGATAGAGACAGATATGCCGGATCATGTCAGAATAGAGTGCAATAGCACGGTTCGTTTCTTGTTCGCTTCGCACTTTTATACCACCTCCCATGATTTTATTATAGTGCTTTGATTTCTTTTTGTCATCCGGCAAAACAATCCTGTTGTTTTGTGCTTTCACATATAGAACGACAGTCCGATCAGAAACCTTGCATGAAATTTCATTTTTTCTATAAAAACATAACCGGTACAGTGTCGGGAGCTTGTTGAAATCTTATGCTTAAAATGGTATGATTTCAAAGAAATCACAAAAGTTATATATTACATGAGGATAAGGTATGAATTCATCGGATAAAAAAACAAAGCTGTATAGAATGGGCTGTATCGCCTTTTTCTTCAGTGGCATCTGTGCGATGAGCAGCGGCGTGATCGTGAGTCAGCTGCAGGAGTATTATGGATTTGCCTATGGAGTGACGGGAACATTGCTGTCACTTATGAATATTGGAAATCTGGTGGCGGGTTTTGCATCTGCCATTTTACCATTAAAGCTTGGTACCAGAGCGACGGTGCTGATACTGACGAGCGGTTATGCACTGGGATATCTTTTTATGACATTGGGAAATTACATGTGGCTGTTTATGCTGGCATTTTTACTGCTTGGCTTTGCAAAAGGCAATACGATCAATAACTGCACGGTACTTGTGGGAAATAATGCAGACGACCGAACAAAAGGTATGAATGTTATGCATGCGAGCTATGCGTGTGGTGCACTTTTAGGTCCGATTCTGATTGCTGCTGCACTGTTCGCTGGAAAGTTTGCCCCGATGTATGCACTTGCAGGTGCGGGTATTGCACCCTGGCTTGTTTTTATAGCTGTCAAATTTCCCGGAAGAAGTGCAGTACAAAAGGACGGAAAAAAGGGAAAGACGGATTGGAGCTTTTTAAAGGAAAAGAAATTCTGGCTGATTACAGGACTTATTTTCTGTCAGAATGCAGCAGAGACCAGTGTGACCGGCTGGATGGTTACCTACTATAAAGGAAATGGTATTTTATCGGGTACACTGGCCAATTATACGTTGACGATCATGTGGGGAGCAACCTTAATTACCAGACTGCTGATTGCCTTTGTTTTCCCGATCAAAGATCGTTTTAAAGCACTGGCAATTATGGGCGCTGGCTGCGTTATTTTGTATGCCGGTCTGATTTTTTCCAATACCGGCTGGATGGCGATCCTGATGCTGTTTGCATTTTCATTTGCGATGGCAGGTGTGAATCCGACAGGTGTGGCAGGTGCAGGAAATATGCTGAACGCTGCAAGTATGGGGATTATGCTGCCTGCGGCGGGACTCGGCGCAATCCTGATGCCATGGATTCTCGGTCTCGTGGCAGAGGGAGTGAGCCTGCGGGCAGGAATGCTTTGTAATATCGTACCGTGTGTGGGGATTTTGGTGTTTAGCATACTTTGCAGAAGGATGGAAGACTGATGGAGCACTTACGCTGCGTAGTGGAAAGAATTACATATCAGAATACGGAAAACGGATACACCGTACTTAAGTGCGCCGTGAAAAATTACAATGACTTGGTGACCGTTGTAGGGACCATGCCGGATACTCATGTGGGTTCTGTTTTGTCGTTGGATGGTTTCTGGAAAATGGATGCCAGATACGGAAAGCAGTTTTCTGTGGAGAAGTTTGAGGAGACGCTCCCGGCAACCGTCTATGGAATTGAAAAATATCTGGGTTCCGGTCTGATTAAAGGAGTCGGTCCGAAGTTCGCAAAGCGGATCGTGGGAAAATTCGGAAAAGATACACTGGATGTCATCGAGGAAAATCCGGATTCCCTGATTGAAGTAGAAGGTATCGGAAAAGTCCGTGTGGAACGGATCAAAAACAGTTGGAAGGAACAAAAAGAAATCAAAAATATTATGCTGTTTCTTCAGAGTAACGAAGTGAGTACATCTCATGCTACGAAGATTTTCAAAACCTATGGCAGTGAAAGTATCCAGATTGTCAAAGAGAATCCATATCGTCTGGCGGATGATATCTGGGGAATCGGATTTAAGACTGCAGATGTCATTGCGGGGAAGATGGGGATTGAAAAAGGAAAATTTGTAAGACTTCGAAGTGGGATTCTTTACACGCTGAACAAGTTATCGGAAAGCGGGCATTGTTATGCTGTCCGGGAGCAGTTGATCAAAAAGGCGATTGAACTTTTGGATGTGGATGCACCGGAACTGGAGATTACAGTGGATGAGATGATCCGCACCGGTGATGTTGTCAAAGAAGAGGAGGCTATTTATCTGCCGCCTTTTTATTTCTCCGAAACAGGATGTGCGAAGCGCATAATCCGGCTTCTGGAGGCAGGAAGAAAAGTCAAGGTAGATCCGGATAAAATCGTGCAAAAAGTTGTCAGCCAGTCAGATATTTCCTATGATGAGATTCAGTTGGAGGCAGTACGGACAGCGATTTCTTCGAAAGTAATGGTACTGACCGGTGGACCCGGTACTGGAAAGACTACAACAACGATGGGTATTATTACTGCCTATCGGTTGGCGGGATGCAGGATTCTGCTGGCTGCCCCCACGGGAAGAGCAGCGAAAAGAATGTCTGAGGCAACCGGGATGGAAGCAAAGACGATACACCGCCTGCTGGAATTTAAACCGCCGGAGGGCTATCAGAAGAATGAAGAAAAACCACTGGAAGGGGATGTTTTGATTCTGGACGAATGCTCCATGGTGGATGTAATGCTTATGTATAATCTGCTGAAGGCAATTCCGGAACATATGTCTCTGATTCTGGTTGGCGATACCGACCAGCTTCTCAGTGTGGGTGCCGGAAATGTCTTGAAAGACATTATAGATTCCGGGCGGATTCCTGTGGTGCGGCTTACGAGAATCTTTCGTCAGGCGCAGGGAAGTCGAATCATCATGAATGCTCATAGAATCAATAAAGGGGAAGCTATAGACATGCGTGGCGGGAAAGACGCCGATTTCTTCTTTGCCGGGAAGGCGACCAATGAAGAAGTTGTGGATACACTGGTGAGATATTGCACACAAAATCTTCCCAGATATTATCACGTGGATGCGTTTAAAGATATTCAGGTACTGACACCTATGCAAAAGGGTATTTGCGGCGCGGCAAATCTGAATCAGCTGTTGCAGGAGGCCATGAATCCTACGAAGATTTTCCTTCACAGAGGAGGCACTCAGTATCGGCTTCATGATAAGGTCATGCAGATCCGTAATGATTATGAGAAGGAAGTTTTTAATGGTGACATAGGTACGGTAACAAAAGTGGACATGGAAGAACGGGAACTAACGGTGGATTTTGATGGCAGAGATGTGATTTATGATGTGACAGAACTGGATGAACTGGTGCTGGCTTATGCGGTCACAATCCACAAAGCGCAGGGAAGCGAATATCCCATTGTGGTCATGCCATTTACCATGAGCCATTTTGTCATGCTGCAGCGAAATCTCCTTTACACCGGGGTGACGAGAGCAAAAAAGATTCTGGTGCTGATCGGAGAAAAGAAAGCTGTTTACTATGCCATCAAAAATGAAACGACTACAGAGAGAAATACAAAGCTGGCGGATCGATTAAAAATCGGAAGTCAGGAGTTGCAGTCGATGGAATCAGACTCGAGAAAGATGTCAGTGGTTTCTGCAGTTCCGACAGTGTATGAAGAAAATTTGTGGAGACGACTGTCACAGTCAAAATTCCGGAGCAGTTTTTTATTAAAATCCAATGACCGTTATTATGTGTCAGACAAAGGAATGGATACTATTCACAGTCATGCACGGGATTTTGTACAGAAACGACTGGTACCGGCCCATCCCCCTAATGACGGAAAACAAACACCTATGCGTGGACATCCGGTCTTTGTGGCACAGCACGCCACGGCTACCTGCTGCAGAGGATGCCTGGAAAAATGGCATCATATCCCCCGTGGACGGGAAATGACAGAGAGAGAGCAGGAGTATGTGGTGAATATCATTATGGAATGGATTGACCGCCAGATGAAGATGTGAATGTGGATTCAAAACACGATAATAGAAAGGAAATATTCGTTGAATACTTTTGAGATTGAGATTAAACTTCCGGTTGAACAGTTGGAAGGAATAAAAGAAAAGCTATTATGGATGGGATTTCATAAAGAAGCCACCATCAGAGAGTTTGATATGTATTATAACAGCGAGTATCATGATGTGAAAAAACTGGGAGAGGCACTTCGGATCCGAAAGAGTATGGACATTTCCAGTGGCCGGATACAGGCGCAGATCAATTTTAAAGGGAAGAAGATCGATCAGGTATCCATGTCCCGGCAGGAATATGAAACGGAGGTGGAAAATCCGGAGTGCATGGAGCAGATTTTGATCGCCTTGGGATTCTCACCGGTTGCCGGGGTTGAAAAAACAAGATGCTATATGAAACGAAATGAGATGACGGCATGCCTGGATCAGGTTGACAGATTAGGGAATTTCCTGGAACTGGAAGTCATTGCATCGGAAGAGTCCCAGAGAGAAGAATACTTATATGCAATGGAACAGTTGTTGAAAGAATTGGGGCTTTCTATGGAAGATACGGTACAGGCATCTTATTTAAGTATGTTGATGGAGGAGAAAAAATGATTCTTGTTACAGGAGCAAATGGATTTGTTGGACATAAAATTTTGGAGATGTGTAAGGATGCGATTGCATCTCCGTCACTACGTGGTGCAACTCAGGAGGATATAAAGCGTATGATTGATGCAAGCGATGCAGATGTCATTATTCATACAGCTGCTATTTCTGATATAGGAACATGTCAGGCAGATCCCCAGGCTTCCTATTTTGCAAATGTGCAGATTCCGGTCTATTTGGCAAAAGCATCGAAGGACAGGAAGTTAATATGCTTTAGTTCAGACCAGGTTTATAGCGGATGTGACGAAGAGGGTCCCTATTTGGAAGACACAGTAAAACCGGGAAACATTTATGCAGAGCATAAGCTGGAAACGGAACAAAGAGTGTTAGATATTCTTCCCAATGCAGTTATGCTGCGTGCTGAATGGATGTACGATTATTATTTGCAAAGATCGAATTATTTCATGAGTATAATTAATGCAAAAGAATCAGTCTCATTTAGTTCCAGACAATATAGAGGCGTTACCTATTTAAAAGAAGTGGCTGAGAATATGGAAAAAGTTTCTGCTTTACCTGGTGGTGCATATAATTTTGGAAGTGAAACAACAAAATCAATGTATGAGATTACTAGGGAATTTATTGAGTTGCTTGGTAAAAAACTGAAAGTGGAAGATACTCAGGCAAGACATAATTTATGGATGAACTGTGACAAAGCCAGAAAGTATGGTGTGGAGTTTAGCGATGTTACAGATGGATTAGCTAAATGTGCTAAGGATTATAAGATGACAGGGGAAGTCTTGAATTCAGACCATGATAATAGTATAATAAGAATGATTGATGAGATTTTATAGATAAAGGAGGAAATCTATTATGGTGACCTGGAACAATTTAGATACTCTTACTTCTTTTCAGGAACTTTCAAAAATTGATCGTGTAAAACTTGCTGAGGTTATGTCCGGTGAAAATGGTGCAGAACGTGTGAAAAAATACAGCGTTCCGATGGCAGCCGGTCTTGTTTACAATTATGCTGCAAAGCAGGTGGATGATCATGTTCTGGAAGGACTTGAGAAACTGGCAAAAGAGGCACAGCTGTCAGACAAGTTCAAAGCTCTTTATAATGGAGAAATGATTAATACAGGAGAAAAACGTCTGGTTCTTCACCAGTTGACTCGTGGACAGCTGGGGGATGCTGTGGTAGCAGATGGAGTGGACAAGCGTGCATTCTATGTAGAACAGCAGCAGAAAATCGCTGAGTTTGCCAATAAAGTTCATGCGGGAGAGATTACAAACGCAGCAGGTGAGAAATTCACAACAGTTGTTCAGATCGGTATCGGCGGAAGTGATCTTGGTCCTCGCGCTATGTACCTTGCACTGGAAAACTGGGCAAAGAAAAATGATACATTTAAGATGGAAGCAAAATTCATCAGTAATGTAGACCCGGATGATGCTGCAGCAGTTCTGAATTCTATTGATGTTGTACATTCTCTGTTTGTGCTTGTATCTAAATCCGGAACAACATTGGAAACTCTGACAAATGAATCTTTTGTTAAAGACGCTCTGAAGAATGCAGGACTGGATGCTTCCAGGCATATGGTTGCTGTTACAAGTGAGACATCTCCTCTGGCAAAGAGTGATGATTATCTTGCAGCATTCTTCATGGATGATTATATTGGAGGTCGTTTCTCTTCTACATCAGCAGTAGGTGGTGCTGTACTTTCACTGGCATTCGGACCGGAAGTGTTTGCACAGTTCTTGGAAGGTGCAGCAGAGGAAGACAAGCTGGCAACGAATGAAAACGTACTTGAAAATCCTGCAATGCTGGATGCTCTGATCGGTGTGTATGAGAGAAATGTGCTTGGTTATCCGGCAACAACAGTTCTTCCATATTCTCAGGCATTGAGCCGTTTCCCGGCACATCTGCAGCAGGCAGATATGGAGTCTAACGGTAAGTCTGTAAACCGTTATGGTGAGCCTGTAAATTACCCGACAGGTCCGGTACTTTTTGGTGAGCCTGGAACCAATGGACAGCATTCTTTCTATCAGCTGCTTCATCAGGGAACCGATATTGTACCGCTTCAGTTTGTTGGATTTAAAAACAGTCAGATCGGTACGGATGTAGTGATTCAGGGAAGTACAAGCCAGCAGAAACTTTGTGCCAATGTAGCAGCCCAGATCGTTGCTTTTGCATGTGGTAAAGCAGATGATGACCGCAATAAAAACTTTGAAGGTGGACGTCCATCCAGTATCATTATTGGTGATACACTGGATCCAAAAGCAATGGGAGCACTTCTGGCACACTTCGAGAATAAGATTATGTTCCAGGGATTCGTATGGAATGTAAACAGCTTCGACCAGGAAGGTGTACAGCTGGGTAAAGTACTGGCTAAGAAAGTACTTGCTTATGAAACAGATGGAGCATTGAAAGTCTACAGTGATTTGCTGAATATCTAAGAGAAGTTCTGAAATATGAATATTATGACGGATTAACATGTGTTTTTAAGAATAAAGCCGTGGATCGGCAGGTGGTAAAAACATCTGCCGGTTCACGGCTTTTTTAATCAGTTATTCCAGAGAACACAAAAACGTGGAAGTGGAGAGAATGCTATTATGAAAAAATCAATGAAAGAAATTTATGAGAAATATGTGTTTCGAACTGTTCGCAAGGGTGAGACAGAGACAGCAGTTGCCATTGAAGCGGCATGTTTTCCGCCAAATGAAGCCTGCGTACTGCCTATCATGAAACAGCGTGTTAAAATGGCTTCGGAATTATTTATGGTGGCAGAAGAAAAAAATACCGGAAAAATGATTGGATTTGTCAATGCAATCGCTACGGATGAGAGCAGTCTGCGGGATGAATTTTTTACAGATACCAGTCTGCATAATCCACAGGGAAAATATATTATGATTCTCAGCGTTGCTGTGTTGCCGGAGTATCGACATCAGGGACTGGCAAAGGAAATGATGCGGCAGCTTCTCAACAGACAGAAAGAAACCGGAAGGCTTGCAGCGGTGTTGACCTGTCTGGATTCGAAAGTAGAAATGTATAAGAAGATGGGATATGTGGATCTGGGAATATCACAGTCTTCCTGGGGTGGAGAAGAATGGCATGAGATGATATGCAGATTCTGATGTTATCGTAGATATCATATGTTGTATGATCTCCTGGAGAGGAAAAGAAAAAACAGAATAGAGGTAAGGAACGTTATGAGTGATAAGACAAGCAGTGTAAATAATATTTATCAGCTGGACGGACGTGTGCCGGTGATGAAAGCCATTCCGTTTGGATTGCAGCATATTCTGGCTATGTTTGTAGCCAATCTGACACCGATTACCATTATCGCAGCAGCAGGCGGGCTATCCCAGACTGAAATTGCAATTCTGCTGCAGAATGCCATGTTTGTAGCCGGTATTGCAACGCTGATCCAGCTGTATCCGATCTGGAAGATTGGTTCTAAACTTCCAATCGTTATGGGAGTCAGTTTTACATTTGTTACAGTATTGTGTACCGTTGCGGCTAATTACGGTTATCCGTCTGTTGTCGGTGCTGTTTTGGTCGGCGGTATTTTTGAAGGTACCATTGGAATTTTTGCCAAATACTGGCGCAAGGTGATTTCACCGGTAGTAGCAGCTTCTGTTGTAATATCCATCGGATTTTCTCTGCTTTCTGTGGGTGCAAGATCTTTTGGCGGCGGTTATACGGAAGATTTTGGTTCTGCACAGAATTTGCTGCTGGGAATCATCACACTGATAGTATGTCTGTTGTGGAACTGTCTGGCAAAGGGATATCTGAAGCAGCTCTCCGTGCTGGCTGGTCTGATTGTTGGTTATGTGATTGCAATTATTATGGGTAAGGTAGATCTGTCTGTGATTCTCTCAGGCGGAATCATTTCCCTTCCCAAATTCCTTCCGTATATTCCGGAATTTCATCCGGGAGCTATCTTCTCTGTCTGCATCATTTTCCTGGTGTCTGCAGCTGAGACGATTGGTGATACCACTGCGATGGTTTCCACTGGTTTGAACAGAGAGATTGAAGATAAGGAGATTTCCGGTTCTCTGGCATGCGATGGATATGCATCTGCAATCTCTTCATTGCTGGGCTGTCCGCCGGTAACTTCTTTCTCGCAAAATGTAGGTCTGGTTGCCATGACAAAGATTGTCAATCGTTTCACTATCATGACGGGGGCAGTTTGTATGTTGGTCGCAGGATTGTTGCCGCCTGTTGGTAATTTCTTTGCATCCCTCCCGGAATCTGTTCTGGGTGGATGTACGATTATGATGTTTGGTACGATTTTGACATCCGGTATGCAAATGATGGCAAAGGCAGGATTTTCCCAGAGAAATATTACGATTGCCGCGCTGTCTCTTTCCATTGGTGTTGGATTTACCACCGGAACCGAGATTGGTCTGTGGCATATTTTCCCTGAAATAGTTCAGGCAGTATTCTCTGCAAATGTGGTTGCAGTGGTGTTTGTATCATCCATTTTTTTGAATCTGCTTCTCCCGAAAAATATGGAAGTGGAAAAAATCAGTGAATGAGGACCGGTCATTTCTCAGTTGTTTCCCGACGAATGAGAATAGGAGTTATAACTTTATGAACCGGTTGTTCCGAAATCACTGGGCGGCGTTTCTTCCTTTCGTTCATCTGCTCCACAAGAAGGCGGACTGCTTCATAGGCAATCTGATCGATCTGCTGACCGATGGTGCTGATCGGAAGAACTGCTTCCCGGGAAATCGGGGAATTGTCAAATCCAATAATAAGATAGTCATCAGGCAAGGAACCGTATTTGCGGAAAAGAATGTTCAAAAGGACATTTGCATGCGTATCATTGGAAATAAAAATTCCTTTTTTCATACCCTGATAGTTTTGCTCCAATTCTTCAACAATGGGAACCAAAACTTTATAGGCATTTTCAAAACTGTGTCCCATCTGACGGATAAAAACCTGATGCGGAATCTGTTTTTCAGCACAAAGATCATAAAAAGCTTTTATACGTTTATATGCAGGGACAGATTCCAGTGTGGGGGAATTGATGTGGATGAGCACATCACAGTTGTGCCAGGCAAGTAGACTGGTAGCTTGATAACCTCCCATGTAATTGTCCGTATTGACACTGGAAACATACTGATCTTCCCGTTCAATGGTGACAACGGGAATCTGAAGTTCCGCCAGTTCTTTGGAGAGGATGGTATGGCTCATAATGATCAGCCCTTCTATTTTGTAGGCCATAAGTTCCTGAATATAACGGCGTTCGGTTTCTTCATGTTCATTTCCGATAAATACCAGAAATTTGTAACCGAATGTTTCATATGTGGATAAAATCTGATTCAGCATTTCTGAATAATAGCTGTGGTACAGATCCGGTACGATCACACCGATGAATTCTGTCTTTCCATTTGCCAGAATCCTTGCGACTTTATTTTCTTTATAATTTAATTTCTCCAAGGCGTCCGCAATAATCTGCTGATTTTCCAAAGTTAGCGAATCCGGATTATTGAAATAGCGGGAAATGGTTGTTTTGGAAAAATGAGTGTATTCTGCAATGTCACTGAAAGTGATGTTCTTTTTGTTTCCCATAATTATCCTTCCTAATTGACTTCCATAAATGGTTCTATAAAACGCAATGAGTGGTATAAAGACTTTGGTCTTTGACCTTATCAGTATATCAAAAAAGCATGGAACCGACAAGAGTAACCGGTTTTGTAAAAGTTTAACAATTACAAAATTGAAAATAGGATAGTATTACCAAAGTTTTAAAAGTGAATTGACGGATGGAATTTTTCGTGATAGTATAATATCAAAATAACCGGTTACTTAACCGGTTATACAAAAAAGGAAATAATAAGGAGGAAAGAATTTATGAGGAGGAATACAGCGGTAAAAATTATAGCATCCGGTTTGTCAGCTATACTTATGATGACAACATTTACAGGATGTACATTTGGATTTGCCAGTGATCCGGATGATCCGAATGCAGTAGTGGAAGAGCAGCCGATTGATACATCGATTGACACATTTACATATGATTCTGCATTGAGTGGAACCAGTATTACACTTTTGAACTCGAAAGCGGAGATTCAGACTGCTCTTGATAAGATGGGAGCTGCATATGAGGAGAAATCAGGAGTGCATGTGGAGGTTATGCCGGTCACAGATGGTGATTCCCCATATACAAAAGTAGTAAGCCTTTATAATTCAGGAAATCCGCCTACATTGTCTATTCTGGATACAACCGATGTTATTGCATTGGCAGAGGAAAAAGCAGCCGACCTGACAGATGAGCCATGGACAGCAGAGGCGGAGGAATATCTGACAAGAGTGAACGGAAAGGTCTACAGCTTTCCACTTTGTATAGAAGGCCGTGGATTGATCTATAACAAGAAAGTTATAGAAGATGCTCTGGGAGAAGAATTTGATCCGGAATCTATTACGACTTTGGACGAATTTCAAAATCTTTTGGACAGACTGGTGGATGCCGGAATAGAAAAACCGGTGTCTCTGGCAAAAGAAGACTGGTCACTGGGAGCTCATCATTTGCAGTATATTTATGAAACCTATGATGGTACTTCAGAAGGAACACAGGAACTTATCGAAAAGATTAAAAATGGTGAGATAGAATTGGCATCCTATGATCGCATAAATGAATTCTTAGATATGTTTGATGTTTTGAAATCCTATAACGTGGCAAAGGGAGATCCTCTGGGAGCCGATTATGATGAGATGGCTATCGATCTGGCTGATGGAAAGACTGCTTTCTGGTTCAATGGAAACTGGGCATGGCCCAATCTTCAGGAAGCCGGTGCGAAAAACGACGACGAATATGGATTCCTTCCGTATTTTATGAATAATGATCCGGACGATTTTGTGAATAATAAGATTCAGGGATCTCCTTCTAAGCAGATTATGCTGGATGGACAGATGGCATCTGAAAAAGAGCAGGCAGCAGCGAGAGAGTTTCTGAACTGGATTGTTTACAGTGAGATTGGACAGCAGATGCTGGTAAAGACCTGTAATGTAATCCCACCATTTGCCAATAACCCTTATGAGCCGGCAGATCCTCTGAGTCGAGATATTTATGAAAAAGTTCAGGCAGGAACCGCATTCAATGCCTCAGCAATTGTACCAAATGATCACTGGTCAGTGCTTGGAGCGGCAATGCAGAAATATCTGGCAGGCAGAAGTGACAGAGAGGAACTGATTGATTCTATCCAGAAATATTGGGATGAACAGGAATAAGAAAGGAGCGGGAATATGAAATCAAAAAATAAAGGCAAAGATTTCTGTATGTTTGCATTACCGGGTATGTTTTGTTTCTTTGCAGTATTAGTTGTACCATTTTTATATGGTGTGTATCTCACATTGACAGACTGGAACGGAGTATCCAAGGTAAAGAATTTTGTGGGGCTTAAAAACTTTGCAGGTGTGATGAAAGATACGCAGTTTTGGACATCTTTGCTTCTTACCTTTAAGTATGTAATCGTGGTGGTTATTCTGGTAAATGTACTGGCATTTGCAATTGCTTATCTGCTCACACGAGGAATGAAAGGAGAGAATTTCTTCCGTGCAGGATTTTTCACGCCGAACCTGATCGGAGGTATTGTACTGGGATATATCTGGCAGTTTGTATTCTCCAGAGTATTTGTAAAAATCGGAGAGACTACCGGATGGAGTCTTTTTGAAGTGTCATGGCTGTCAGATCCCAATAAAGCATTTGCGGCACTGGTGCTGGTATCTGTGTGGCAGTTGTCTGGTTATATGATTTTGATCTATGTGGCAGGTTTTATGGGACTGAATGAAGATGTTATGGAGGCGGCACAGATTGATGGAGCTTCCGGATTTGTAAAACTGAAGAATATTATTATGCCGCTTATGATGTCATCTATTACGATTTGTCTGTTCCTGACATTGTCCCGTGCATTCATGGTTTATGATGTAAACCTGTCTTTGACTGCAGGTGCTCCGTATGGAACTACAGAGATGGCTGCGATGCATGTTTATGAAAAGGCATTTACATCCCGTCAGTTTGGTGTTGGTCAGGCAGAAGCACTCATTCTCTTTATCATTGTGGCATGTATCAGTGGGCTGCAGGTATATCTGACCAAAAAGCAGGAGGTAGAAGCATAATGAAACAGAACGAAATTGGAGGAAATAAAAGAAAAATAACAAATATTGTGTCGTTGGTTTTACTGATCATTATTTTCGCAGCGTATATGTTTCCATTTCTGATGGTAATGATCAATTCCCTGAAGCAGAAAAGAGACATTATAAAAAGCCCGTTTTCCTGGCTGTTTACAATCAAAGGTCTGTCTTTTGACAACTTCGTAAAGGCATTTACACAGATGGATTTCCTGAATGCATTCAAAAATTCCCTGTTTGTGACAGCCAGCGCAACAGTGTTGGTAACCTTGCTTGCAGCAATGCTGGCTTATTATATCGTAAGAAATAATAATACTATATCAAAACTTACATTTGCACTATTGGTAGCATCCATGATCATTCCCTTTCAGGCTATCATGATTCCATTGGTAAGTATTTACGGAGGCACATTAAATATTCTGAATCATCGCATTACATTGATATTTATGCACACGGGATTTTCCATGGCTATGTCTGTATTTATGTTCCATGGATTCATTAAAGGTAATGTTCCTCTGGCACTGGAAGAAGCGGCTTATATAGACGGATGTACACATGCACAGACATTTTTCAAAATTATCCTGCCTCTGTTGAAACCGATTATTTCTACTATGGTGATTTTGAATTCCATGGCATTCTGGAACGATTTTCTTCTTCCTTCACTGGTTTTGACAGACAAGAAACTTTTGACACTGCCGTTGTCCACTTATAGTTTCTATGGAACTTATTCTGCAGATTACGGTACGATTATGGCAGGCTTGCTGCTTTGTGTAATCCCGATTCTGATTCTGTATGTGGCACTTCAGAAACAGATCATTGGCGGTGTTGTAGCAGGAGCAGTAAAATAATAGAAATGGTTTAAAGGATTGATTGAATGATGAATAAAAACGTATTGCACTTGAAGGCACCGGGAAACTGGATCAATGATCCCAACGGATTTATTTATTATCATGGCAAATATCACTTGTTTTATCAGTATTTTCCTTATGCACCTGTATGGGGAACCATGCACTGGGGACATGCGGTAAGTGAAGATCTGGTACACTGGGAACATCAGGGAGTAGCATTATTTCCCACAAAAGAATACGATCAGAATGGTGTTTTTTCCGGCAGTGCAATGGAAAAAGATGGAAAATTGTACCTGTATTATTCGGCAGTGCGTTATCTGGAAAAAGACAGTGAAAATATTCACATGGCAATAAATAATCGTTTTGTTACCAGTCAGGCCATGGTTGTTTCTGAAGATGGAATCCATTTTGATAACTGGAAAAATAAGAAACAGATTATTCCGATAAATGATAACGAAAATCAGGCACACCCTACCCATACAAGAGATCCGAAAGTGTGGAAAGATGGAGATATTTATTACATGGTATTGGGAAGCACCTGTCAGGAAGAGGCTGGGAGGCTTGTTTTTTATAAAAGTACAGATGGTGAAGACTGGCAGTTTGCCAACCAGATCACCGATCAACGGTTTGGAAAAATTCTGGAATGCCCGGATATTTTTAAAACAAATGATACACATGTATTTATGGGATCGTTAATGTACATAGCAGAGAAAGAAAAAGGATACGAAAGTCATGCTGTCTGTGCATGTACGGAATTTGACCCATCGTTTTGTACCATGGAAATTCCGGAGCAATTTCAATATGTGGATTATGGACTGGATCTTTATGCGGTCCAGACCAATCTGGATAAGGAAAGCAGACGGGTTATGATCGGATGGATGCGCATGCCGCAGGCGGTAAAAGAAAGAGACGGTCAGGAATGGAACGGGATGATGTGTCAGCCCAGAGTGGTAGAGACAGAAAATGGACATGTATATTTTCGTATCCATCCGGAAGTCAGAAATTATTTTGCTGATAAAGAGATATCACAGGATATGCTGGATTATTCTCACCCGTATTATCTTAATGTGGATCTGAAGGAGGGCAACAGCCTGAATATCGGAGGATATCACATCCGGATGGTGAATGGAAAGGTAGTGGCAGACCGAAGCAGAGTATTTTCCAATATTCATGGGTACCCGCTGATCGGAAAAAGCCCGGAACTATCCGGTGGATGTAGACTGGATATTTTTGTTGACCGGAATCTGATAGAGATTTTCATCAATGATGGAGAATACGTAATCAGCCATGTGGTATATGGTCTGGGAGAATATATCGAAGCTGCCGGAACAAATAAAGTGAAGTGTTACGGTCACAGGATATAGAACGGACAGGGGAACGGACAGGGGACAGACCTGTGTCCGTTATGAATGTTATAGTGTTTCCTGCTTTGCTTTTTCCTTTAATAAATGTGGTATGGAGTTCTGGCAGATAAAAAGTGTCATCTGTATGGCTTCTTCTTTGTCGATGTGATGAGGGTCTTTGAGCCAGGTAATCAGTGAACCAGCCAGTGCCTCCGTATAAAAACTTGCAAGAAATTCTTTGAACTGGGGATCGATGGTGATTCCCAGTTTTTTTTCTCCACTGTCAATGACATTTTGCATAACTCCAATAAAATCTGTATAAAAAAAGCGTTTCATTTCTTTATGACCGATGGAATCATAGGCACAGTTGATAATATGTTTATTATTGTCTATATAATTCATGACAAAACGAATCGCTTCTTCGGTATCCAGAAGAAGATTGATTTTCTTTACCACATCGATCGCTTCCTGTTCAAACATCCATTTCAACAGATTGTAAATATCGGAAAAATGATAATAAAACGTATTTCTGTTTATATTACAATCTTTGATCAGCTCGCTGACCGTGATTTTTGAAAAAGGCTTTTTTTCCATTGCTTTTTTCAAAGACTGGGAGAGGGCTTTTTTTGTATGTAAAGATATTTCTTCATTCTTCATCTGCGCTGTTCACCTCGTGTTGCTATTTGTTTTATTATACAGTTGTCTGGGAAAAAACTCAATAGGGAGCTATCTGCCGGAAGACAGCAAATCCACAGTTTCTCTGGATTTGATGGGAGAAGAGTTTGACGGTGGAATTCCCAATGCCCGGGTTATGGTGAAAGATGTGTCTGTACCCGACGCATTGGAATATAAAGAAAAACTGGAAAACTGTGAGGGTGTAGAGGCAGTTATGTGGCTTGATGATGCCATTAATATCTATGAGCCACTGGAAATGGCAGACAGTGAGGTGGTAGAAACTTATTATAAAGATAATATAGCCTTATATACAGTCACAATTGATGAAATGAAAAATATTGAGGCAGTGGATGCAATTCGTGAAGTGATTGGCGATGAAAATGCTATGACAGGGGATGTCGTGAACACAGCTGTGGCCACCACCAATACCGTAAGTGAAATCCAGATGATCGTAGGATGCTCACTCGTGATCGTACTTTTGGTTTTAATCCTGACCACAAATTCCTGGATAGAACCGATCGTTGTGTTGGCAGGGCTTGGTGTGGCTATTATGATCAATAATGGAACGAACTTGATTTTTGGGGAAATTTTTTTCGTAACTAATGCGGCAGGCCCCATTCTGCAGCTTGCAGTATCTTTGGATTATTCTATATTTTTAATTCACAGGTATGAAGAGTGTCTGAAAGAGAATCTGGATAGAAAAGAAGCAATGGTGGATGCTCTTTGTAAATCCACGTCTTCTATCGCATCCAGCGGTCTGACTACGGTCATCGGATTCTTTGCTCTTTTGTTCATGCGATTCGGAATCGGTTCTGATCTGGGAAGAGCTTTGGCCAAGGGTGTGGCAATCAGTTTGATCTGTGTATTTATTTTTATGCCGGTTTTGATTTTGGAGACGTATCCTATTCCTTATGAGGGGGAAGAGACTTTTAATTTGGTAGAAAAGCTTCGCAGAATTTTGGATGAGTATTATCCAGGAAGTGCATATCTGGCAGGGGAGGGTGTAAGCAGCTATGACTTTTTTAACGGATCGTTATATGGAGTTCAGACGAACCATGACAAAGAAAGAAGCGATTGTAAATGTTGTACCGACAGTGATTGTTTCGCTTCTTATATCCGGTATTATTCTGGCAACTGTAGGTCTGCTGCTCAGAAAGTTCTCCAGCCATGGAGTTTTGTCACAGTTAGGTCTGTTACTGGGAAGAGGAGCCATCTTATCTTTGATTATCGTTGTCTTTGTACTGCCGGGTCTTCTGTATATTTTTGATGGGCTGATTAAAAGAACTACAAGAAATGCGAACTTTTATGAACCAGGAAAGGGGAAACAAACATATGAAATACAATAAAAAAGTAATAGCTGTCGTACTGGCAGGTACCATGACGATTTCTTCCGTAGTTCCGGTATTTGCCGCAGAGAATCCAAGTGAAAAGGAAGAAGTGATTTATATCAATCTGGATGCAAAAGGTGCTGTAAAAGATATTTAAGCGGTGAATATTTTTGGAAAAGGAGATGTGGTGGATTACGGTGATTATGATTCTGTGGAAATGCTGAATGTAAATGCGGATATCCAACAGAGCGGTGATAAGATTACATTTTCCACAGATTCTGACAGAGCTTACTATAAAGGAAAAATGAGCAACAACCAGATTCCGTGGAATATTTCTATCCGGTATTATTTGGATGGAAAAGAATATACGGCAGAAGAACTGGCCGGGAAGAGTGGAAAACTGGAGATGAAATTCAAAATCACAGAGAATAAGAACTTTGAAGGAAGCTTCTTTGATGACTATGCACTGCAGGCATCTTTTACATTGGATACAGAAAAATGTGAAAATATTGCAGCCCAAAATGCAACTATGGCAAATGTGGGAAGCAAAAAACAGATTTCCTATACCATTCTTCCGGGAGAATGGATTGATACTTCTATTACCGCAGACGTAAAAGACTTTGAAATGAGTGCGGCTGCCATCAATGGAGTTCCGCTTTCTATGGATATCGAAGTGGATGATAAGGAACTGATGGATCAGGTGACAGAGCTTTTGGATGCTATTGAACAATTGGATGATGGTTCAGGGGAATTGAATGATGGTGTGTCTGAACTGAAAGATGGAGCAGAAGGAGAACTGGCCAGTGGTGTCAGTGACTTGAAGGATGGAGCAGGAAAACTTCAAGATGGTGCCGCATAACTCAAGGATGGAGGCAGCAGCCTGAAAAGTGGAGCTTCCGATCTGAAAACCGGTACAGCTACACTGGATGGGGGTATCCGTTCTCTGAATCAGGGAATTGCCCAGATTCAGCAAGGACTGGATGAATTGAATTCCAAATCCCCGGAATTGGTAAATGGTTCAGCAGAGGTGAAAAAAGCGTTACAGCAGATTCAGAGTGCATTGAGTGGAGTGTCCGCAAGTACAGATCAGCTTGGCGAGTTGTCAGATTCCTCCACAGCAATTTTGACAGGGATTAACGATTTGTCTGCGTGCTTGAACCAGTTGAAGAATGTAGCAGAAACTACAGATTGGTTCCAGGCAGTTGAATTGAAAGATAAGAATGTGGAGGCAATAAATACTCTTTCAGGTGTTATCGGGCAGATAGATACAGCAATCGGTAATCTGCAGGCGGGTTCCACAATCACAATACCAAATGACGGAACGGTGGATCCGGCAATTATTGATAGCATTAATGCCAGAATTAATCAGGTGATTTCCGGTGCACTGAATCCAATTATTTCTGCTCTGCAGCAGATTAGAACTCCTTTGAATGATATTGTTACTTTGTTAAATGCAAATAATGCTTATATTGATGGTTCACAGGAATACATTGCTGGTGTAAACAGTGCTGTGTCAGAACTTGCAGCAGGTGCTTCCAATCTGAAAGCTGGATGCCAGGAGTTTAATGCTGCAATTCAGGAACTGGTAGGTATTATGGATTCAATGCTTGGTCAGGTTTCTGAGTTGAAGAATGGAATTCATACTCTGGTAAAAAAGTATGAAAAGCTGGATTCCGGAATCAATGAATATACCGGTGGAGTAGCACAGATTGTTGCGGGATATTCTCAGATCAAGAAAGGATCTTCTGATCTGGTAAGCGGAAGTGCACAGTTGGTAAGCGGAAGCGATACTCTGTACAGCAAAACGGCAGAACTTCTTAACGGTATTGTAGAATTTTACGATGCCATCGGCACATTAAAAGATGGAACCGGTCAGTTGGATGAAGGAGTGGCAGAACTGTTGGTTGGCATCGCAGAACTTTATGACGGAACGGGAGAACTGAAAGACGGAACCGGTCAGCTTCGGGATGAAACAGACGGAATGGATACAGAAATTTCCGACAAGATCGATGAAATGCTGGCAAGCTTCACAGGAGAAAACCTCGAAGCAGTATCATTTGTATCTGACAAGAACACCAACATTGATTCCGTACAGTTTGTAATTCAGACAGAAGCCGTGGAAGTGGAAGAACCCGAAGAAGAGGAAGAAGCACCTAAGTCATTTATTGAGAAATTGAAAGATTTGTTTTCATAATCCGGGACAGGGGACACCTGTCCCCTGTCCGTTCCGCTTATCCGTTCACTTTTTCAAAATCCGATGCAGGATGTTTACAAAGCGGACATACAAAATCATCCGGCAGTACATCTCCTTCATAAACATATCCGCATACGGTACAGCGCCATACGGTTTTTCCGCCAGCTTCTTTTTTCTCCGGTTTTGGCTTGATGGAAGATTGATAATAAGCATAAGAAGCGGATGGTTCCGATGCCAGTACCTCCATATCATCTACGGAAGCAATAAACATGGTATGGCTTCCCAGATCAATGGCTTGTTCTACCGTGCCGCTGATATAGGCATTTGTTCCTTCTGTGATATAATACAGACCGTTTTCACTTCGTTTGCAGGCTGCATATCCGTCAAATTTGTCAGTTTCTCTTCCGGTCTGGAATCCAAAATGTTTGAAAATATCAAAGTTTGCACGTTCACTTAAAATAGAGATATTAAATCTTCCACTTTCTTTCACCAGATCATGGGTAAGATTATCTTTATTCACGGTGATACTGATTCGATTTGGCGTTGAGGTTACCTGTCCTGCCGTGTTGATAATACACCCGTTATCTTTTTCACCCAGGCGGGCAGTAAGTACAAATAGTCCGTACGTCAAATGATACATCGCTTTTTTATCCATATGATTCACACTCCTGTCAGGTCATTGCTGCGCCGTCAACACGCAGGGTAATTCCGGTTACATAGCTTGCAAGGTCACTTGCCAGAAACAGATAAGCATTGGCAATATCCAGCGGTTCGCCAACACGGCCAAGAGGAATTCCGGCAGAGATTCTGTCAACCAGTTCCTGGGGCAGTGCAGACACCATATCTGTCCGTGTTACACCCGGAGCTACAGCATTTACCCGGATCTGGTCTTTTGCCAGTTCTCTCGCCAGAGATTTTGTAAGTCCGTTTACTGCGAATTTTGTTGCCGGGTAACCACATCCGGAAGGCTGCCCATATTCGCCAACCATGGAACTGGTATTGATGATGACTCCGCCGCCCTGATCTCTCATAATTCTTGCGGCAGCCTGAGAACAGATAAAAACTGCCTTTAAATTGATATCAACAATCCTGGAAAATTCTTCCACGGTATAGTCATACAAGCTGGTTCTGGAAGAAATACCTGCGTTATTGGCAAGAATATCGATACGGCCAAATCTTTCTTTTACGGAAGCAAAAGCATCAGCGACTGATTCCGGCGAACAGAGATTGGGCCAGATTCCCATCACACGATCTTTGTACTCAGGCAATTTTTCGATTGCTTTCTCCACAGATTCCTGTCTGGAACCTGCAATTGCCACATTGGCACCATTCTCCAGATATTTCTTTACAATAGCAAAGCCAATTCCTCTGGTTCCACCTGTTACGACGGCTGTTTTTCCTTTCAACATATCGTTGCACCTCCTATAAATTAATAATAATAATTGTTACTAATATTATAACAGTATTTTATATTTTGTCAAGATAAGAAAATAAAAAAGATAAACAGGACGGGGGGAAGCGTGTTGCTAGTCACGGAGCGGACAGTAACAGACACATAAGGGAATGGAGTCGTGAGCATGGAAGCGGACACACGTCTGTCCCCTGTCCACTTCAACAAAAAAAGAATTGATTACAGAGATATCCAACGTTGATAACGACACCATTCTGATTTATTTGATTTTGTCTGAGGATGCAGGGATGAACGGACATATTGCAAAACCCATTGAAGTATGTATTTTGTATGAGACACTGCAGGAAGTTTTTAAAAATCGAAGATAGATTTGGTTTTGATAAAGCCAAGTTTTAAGTTCCTTACTTAACAAAAAGAATATCCCGCAGGATTCGGTGCGTTTCAGCACGTATTTTTCCACGGGATATTTTTATTTTCTGAAATACGCTTGATTTACTGTATCGATGAAAAAATAAAAGTTAATAGGATAGAATCTTATAAATTTCTTATTCTATCTGCCGGAAGAGTCTGATTTTGCTAAAAGAGTGCAGATAGAAACTCTCGTTTTCTAAATTTGTTACCATCGGATACTCATTTTCTTACAATCGGATGAAGTAGAGCTTTTCATCAATGGACGCTCCCTGGGCAGAAAGCCAGCCGGGGAATCACATGAATTTACGGCATCCTATGAAATTTCCTATGAAGTCGGTGAATTGTTGGCAGTCAGCTATGTGAATGGAAAAGAGACAGGAAGATTCTCACTGGTGACAGCGGAAAGTAAGGTACAGCTTTACGTACAGCCGGACAAAACAGAACTGTCTGCAGATGGGGAAGATCTTTCCTTTATTACTGTGAAAATGGTAGATGAGAAAAATGTTGAAAATCTCTGGGAATCAAAGAAGGTATCTGTTTCAGTGGAGGGAAAAGGAACACTTGCGGCATTCGGAAGTGCAGATCCGCAATCCTTGTCCAGCTATGATGATAAAGAATGGGAAATATATGACGGCTATGTGATGGCGGTAGTTCGGGCAGGGACAGAGGAAGGATAAAAGTGACTTTCTCAGCGGAAGGGTGTAAAACGCAGAGTGTGGAACTTGTGGTGCGAAAAAAATGACCGGGAGAATTTCCATAATCCTGTTGAAGAAAACGAATGGTTTGGGTATAATATAATCGAAAAAGATGAGTTAAGAAAATGTAGACACTGAAGAAAAACGATGGGATTGCTGTAACGAACAGATTATAGCAATCCCACTTATAATATCGGGAAAGGTGGGAGTATATCATGCTTAATGTTTATTATGGAGAGATGCCGGAAGCAATCTACAATCCGGCAGTTTATTTTAAGAATACATATGACGATGACTGGATTATGGATGAGTTTTCAAAAGATATGATAAAAGATGTTGATAAATCAATAGTAATAGGTCCCAGAATTATTGACAGCCCTGTATTGGGGGGGATTACACCGAAAGAATTATCAGGTGGAGTGAAAACTCTGATTTTGATTTACAAGATGCCGGACAAGATTTTTAACGCTTCCACATGTGGTGATAATTGTTCAAAATGGCTTTTGAAAATAGCAGAACAAAAAAACATTACGATTAATTTACGGCATCTTATGGATTTTGGAGATGGAGAGTTTAGGATTAAAATATTGAATACAAATCAGATTGTGCATAACATGAGAGAACTTGTCCTTGTTGCAGGGATGTTTGTAAGATAGGGGGCGGTCTGTATGAAGGGGAGTTACAGGATTATCGTGCAAAACTCCAATGTTCGATATGACTTTGAGATTCACAGAAATATCACGATTATTAAAGGAGATAGTGCTACAGGGAAAACAACACTCGTTGAGATGATACACGAATACTATGAAAATGGTATTTCGAGTGGAATAGAGTTGTCTTGTACCAGAATTTGTACAGTTTTGTCTGGAAGGGACTGGAAAGCGGTTCTTGAAACAATGAAAGAACGTATTATTTTTATTGACGAGGGTAATGCATTTATTTACACAACAGAATTTGCCAGAGCTGTTCAGCAGTCGAATAATTATTATGTGATTGTAACGAGAGAAGGTCTGGTGAATCTTCCATACAGTGTGGAAGAGATTTATGGAATTCGAGAGTCAGGTAAGTATGCATCTATAAAACGGACGTATAATGAATTTTATCATATTTACGGTAAGAAAAATATGCTTGAACATATAGTTCCGACAAAAATAATTGTGGAAGACTCAAATTCAGGATATGAGTTTTTTAAAGGGGTTTCAGAAAACAAAAAGTGGCATGCGGTGACTGCAAATGGAAAGTCAAATGTATTTGCTAAAGTCATTCAAAATATGAATGAGGAGAAAGTACTTGTAATTGCTGATGGAGCAGCATTTGGACCTGAAATGGATCGAATAGTAAAACTGTTAGGAAATAATGAGAACATTGTATTGTTTTTGCCGGAATCATTTGAATGGCTTATTCTAAAGTCTGGTGTATTAGACAAAAGAGAGGTAAAGGAAATCCTTGCTGCACCGCAAGAATATATTGAAAGTGGAAAGTATTTTAGTTGGGAGCGATATTTTACCGCACTTTTGGTTGAGAAAACCAATGATACTTATTTGAAATACACGAAGAAAAAATTAAATGCAGTATATTTGCAGGATGGAACGAAGGACAAGATTTGCAAGCAAATAGAATTGGAAAGCGGATTTCAGATCAATTTGTTAGGGTAGCAAAGGGTAAGTGAAACGTTCCCCTTGGCTACCCTCTTGGCTGTTGCTGTGTAATGCAGTGGATATTTCCCTCTTGTGGAACAATCACACTTCCAGTTACGATTGCGCATTGTGTGCATCCCCCGGAGGGTTCTTTGCATAATTATGTGGTTGATAGCCATGATGGAAAAAGAAAATGCAATAGGAAACCTTGATTTTTTGACATTTTTTTGCCTCATAGATATAATCCTGTCTTTGACAGTTGAGGAAAAAAATAATCGCTACAATGCTTGAAAACACGGGCATTGTAGCGATTTTTAGTATCGTTTTAGGCTAGAGTATTTTACTCTCGGCATTTACTTTTTTTCTGAATTTTTTTCATGTGACTTTTGGTGATAAATTTATAGTCGGTATCAAAGCCACAAATCTTGTGCAAGGCATCCGTTAACTTGTCACGCATATAAAGTGGGATAAATCCTTGTTCCTGTATATCTGCAAAATTCATTGTTTTTAATTTATCCAGGATCGTTTCACAGGTAAAGGAGTGTTCTAATTCTCTTTCAAGATAATGGTATATGACTAAGGCCAGAAAACAAATGAGGAAATGTGCCTTTATACGTACATCATTCTGGAGAAATACAGGTTTTGCTTCAAAATCTGTTTTCATTATTCGGAAACACTCTTCAATTTCCCATCTTCCTTCACTGACTTTTAATATATCTTTCACATCATCATCTAGCAGATCGGTAGTTACCGCATACATTCCGTCGTAGAGGGCTTCCTGTTCAATTTTATCTGTATCCAGATAATTATGGACTTTTGCTGCTTCTCCATCTTCGGTCACTGCAATCTTTCCTATAAAGCGTGCAGGATCATTCGGATTCCTGCGTTCTTTTTTTACTTTTCCGGAACTGAGCATCTTTTTGGCACGTTCCACCTGTGCGTCACGTATCGTTTTCTGATATCTCGCATATTTAGGCGAATATGTCACAATCAGACGTTGGTGGAGTGTGTGAGGAGTATATGGCTCATCTTTATAATACAATCCATTATCATCTTCCGGGATTTTAGAAAGGTCAACAGGCATGTCATCTGAGATGCGTTTAAAACCAGTTCTGTCCAAAGCCCATTTTTTATCATCTTTATTTAACTTTTTTATAGACTGAGTGACAATAAAAGCACGTTCACCGGCATGGTTTATTCTTTTGATTGCTTCCGAACCAAGTCCAGCATCACTGCAGTAAATAAATTTCGTACAGCCGAAATCCTGAAGCACTTTTTCTTCCAGTGGTTTCAGGGAAGTCTGTTCATTTGCATTCCCGGGAAAAAGAGAAAACGCAAGAGGTATGCCATCTCCATCCATAAACATTCCCATTTGAATGATGGGATTAGGGCGGTGCTCTTTGGATTTGCCGTATTTTTTGTCACCATCTTCCTGCTCCAGCTCAAAATAGTAATTCGTACAGTCGTAATAGAGGATCTTATCATTGCGTTTTCCAAGAAGGTGGCTGTTTTTATATACTTCCGACTGGATAAAATCGCATTCATTGCCCAGAACATCAAGAGCCCGGTATATATCATGCAACTGATAAGAAGGTTTTTCCAGAAATTCAGAAGCTGTCTTATAAGAAGAACGTTTACTGGCTGGTTCAAGGATTCTGGCATAGATAAGATCGGAGAGAATCGCATTAATATCATATTTAAATCTATGCTTGTCTCGGAGTTTCCGGCAGGTTTTATCAAGTTGAAGGCGATAGTAAAAGGTCTGAGGGAACAAATAGCCTCCACGGTATAAGACCTGCTGGTCATAATCCAGCTTCTGATCAGAATGGAACGTGATCTGAACAGCCTTGGCCTGTTGTTCTTTTTTGTATTTAAGAGTCTCTATCCTGGCTTCTTCTTTCGCCCATTTCATGACATCATCACGAGTGGGGCCATGTTCAACCAGAAGTTCCTTAAGTGTTCCGAGTTTACGTACATTGACAGACGTACTTTTTCCTTTATTGTTAATAAAACTTTTTGCAATATAAAAAGATTCAGAATTTTTCGATTTAGATGTAGTAACTTTCATAGCAAAAATCTCCTGAATATGGTATATCATACTTTTGGAAGAAATACTACATAATACTATAAAATAAAAAAATCGACATAAAAAAAGCAGGCTTTATAAGGCCTGTAAGGTTTTTTTGAAATATGAAACTGTCAAACTTCCGGGATGCTTGCTGCAACCGAAGAATGCCTATTATCTGCAATGGCATTAAATGTAAAGAGGATGGCAAAGCTCCTTTTTTTATCGAAGTATTTTGCAGAATTTCTGAATTACAGTTTCTAATCTGAAACAATAAGTGCATTTGTCAACAGGTCCAAATTTTGACATAATCAACAGGGCCTATGATGAAAAGGCGGACATCTACACCGGACATGCAGGAAAATCGCTGAAAGAAGATTTATGAAGAAACAGAAAAACAAAAGCGGCTATCAGTCCGAAGTAACAATATATGAATGTGAAGATTGCATCGGATGCCCATACAAGTTTTTGTGACATTCCCTTTTCATTTTACTGAGGAGAAGGATTCCTGTGAGGAAGAATTTGATGTTTTGGAAAAAGCGTGGGATCAAAAAATTCGTATTATTTTCCAGACCTCTGTATGAAATTCCATTTTTTATTTTCCTGACGGCTGATAAAATAAAGGCATCAAAACAGAAAGGAGATTCAGAAAAGAGGAGGGATGCATATGCAAGTAGGAAAAATGCAGAACAGTTTTCAAGACTATGGGGAAACGGTGGAGGTACTTCTGGATGATTCGTCCAATGCAATCGTATCGCCGCTTTTGTTTGGCAACAATTTAGAACACACCAGATCCTGTGTAACCGGCGGAATTTCTGCGCAGTTGCTGAGAAACCGGAAATTCGCCGGGAAACCGGGATGTTATAACGGATGTCCGGCAGAATGGTATCCGGTGGGAAAGCAGACGTATCTGATTTTTAATGAGAAGGAAGACGGAAATGTCCCGGGTGCCTGCGAGGGCTATACAAAACACGGCGACGGTTACCACATGAAGAGACGACACGAATGCAATACCGTGACGGCTGTAAATTATTCGGAGGGGCTTTGCGGAATCGGACAGAAGGAAGTGCCTCTGAAAAAAGGCGAGACGTATGAATGCAAACTGGCGGCAAAGGTATGGCAGAGGACAGCGATAGAAGTTGTTTTAACAGACAGAAATGGAAAGATATATTGCCGGGAGGAGCTGGTATATGACGGAAATGCGTTTGAAAACAAATCGGTGATGCTGATGGCCCCCGCAGAGGATCGAGAGGCCAGAATCGAGATCCGTTTTTACACGCCGGGAACCGTGTCCTTCGGAGCGGTATCCCTGCTTCCGGAAAACAATTTTCACGGGATGCGTCCGGATGTGGTTGGACTGCTGCGCCAGATGGGGGTGAAGCTGCTGCGCTGGCCGGGGGGCAATTTTGCAGGGGAATATAACTGGAAGGACGGTCTTCTGCCGGCGGATGAACGGGCGCCTCTGGAATCCTTTATGGGTCTGGAGACACAGCCGCATTCCATGGGATATGATTTCAGCGAAATCAATACGGATGATTTTGTGGCGCTGTGCCGTGAAATAGGAGCCGAACCGTTTATCACCATCAACCCTACCTGGAATACACCGGAAGAATGTGCCCAGTGGGTGGAATACTGTAACGGAGAGGAAAATACGGAATATGGCCGTTTGCGGATTGCCAGAGGGTATCCGGAACCTTATCATGTCCGTTTCTGGTCTCTGGGAAACGAGTTTGGCTATGGTCATATGGAGGGGGACAATACGGCGCAGGGTTACTGTCGGAGGGCGGCCGAATACGGAAAAAGGCTGCTGGAAGTATCCCCGGATCTGATATTATGCTCCTCAGGTCCTTATCCGGACGAAGAGTGGGCAGAACATTCTGCCGGACAGCTGAAAACGATTGCGCCTCTTGTATCCCTGCATTCTTATGTAGGACAGCCGTTGTTTACCGTTCCCGATAATTTCCGGAAGGAATACTATGACTGTATCGATAAGGTAAATTCCCAGTGCCGAAATCTGGTACACACGCTGAGAGCCCAGCTGGCGGATGAAAAACAGAAGATCTCTTTTGATGAGTGGAATGTATGGTACAGCTGGTATCGTCCCAAATGTGTCAGCGATGGAATTTTTACGGCAGCCATGCTGCATATGTTGATGGAGGAAGCCGGACCTTCCGGAATTTTTGCGGCATGTCACTTCGAGGCAGTGAATGAGGGGGCGATCCGTGTGGAATGGGACAGGGCGTTCCTGACGCCTTCAGGCCAGATGTTTGCGGTGATGAAAAACCATATCGGAGGCAGGCTGTGCTTTGCCGGACAGGATGCGGTGGCTACAGAAAAAGATCAGGTACTGACTGTGACATTGCTGAACAGGTCCTTTGAGGAAAAGAAAGAATTTATTCTTCCGAGATACGGAAAACAGATAACAGCCATACTGTACCGGGCGGATCAGGTGCTTCCTTATTCCGATTTTGAGGTGACAGAGGTGAAGCTTCGGGAGACGGGTGAGAATCGGGTGGCGGTGCTGCCCAAGCATAGTATGATGCTTATTCAGATGAAGAAAGAGTGAAGGAGGAAAACGGATATGAAGAAAAAATTGATCAGTATTATGCTCAGCTGCAGTCTGCTGGCTGGTATGGCTGCGGGATGTGGCCCCAAAGAGGAGACCGGGGAAACGATCGGCGGCACGACGGAGGAGAAAACGGCAGAAGCGGAATCGGTGAGAAACGGAGAGTATCCCACCACCGGCGAGGAATATGAAATCTACTATATCGCCATTAGCGAAACCGGCGGCCAGGTGCAGAACCTGCTGGATATTGTGGAATTGTACAAGGAACAGGTGAATCCCAATTTTTCTATGACCATTGAGTACATCAGCGATCAGCAGGCGAGAAACCAGAAAATCCGTACGCTGGCGGCCAGCAATGAGCTGCCGGACTGGTTTACCTGCGATATTGATTCTTTCTTCTATGAGCTGAGGGACGCGGGCGTGGTGGCCAATGTGGGTGAGATTTATGACGAACTGGGGATCCGAGACACGTTTTATCCCATCTCGCTGGATTATCCCAGTACCCCTGACGGGGAGGTCTGCGGCGTCAGTTGGCAGAGCCAGGCAGAATTTTTCTACTACAACAAAGACGTCTTCGCTGAAGCGGGAGTGGATAAAGCTCCGGAGACGATGGAAGAGCTGCTGGAGGCGTGCCGGAAGATTCAGGATACCGGGAAAACGCCCATTGCCATGGACGGAGCCTGGAGACTGCTGCGTCTTCTGGCCTTTGTCCCCTACCGGATGACCGGAAACGGATTTATCGACGCAGCGGCAGCCGGCGAGGAATCATTTTCCTCGGAAACGGGAATTGCAGCGGCGGAATTTGTGGAAGAGCTGGGACAGTATTTTCAGGAGGGCTGGACAACGGCTGACGCTACTACCGTCGCTCAGCTGGTGGTAAACGGCGATGCGGGTATGTATTACTCCGGTTCCTGGGATATGAATATCTTTGGAAATGAGAATATGGAGCTTCTGGACAATATCGGAATTTTTACCATGCCTGTTTTGGGGGAGGACGACGCCACCGCTCCAGAGGATGGTTTCTACAACGGCGGAACGCCCATGGCGATTTCCGCAGAATGTGCCCAGGAAGAAGAGTTTATGAACTTTTTCCGGTTCCTCTGGGATCATTACAATGACGGGTGTTTTGCCCACGGCTTCCTGCCGCCCGGAAAGCCGACCAGTACGGAAGACGCCAGCGAATTCCAGCTGGACCTGCTGGACAAGTATGCGAATGCCGGAAGTTTCGCAAAATGTTGGGATGTGACGGTGGACGTGGCCACATCGGAAATTCTGCTGAATGAGACGCCCAGTCTTACCTTGGGAGATCTTACCCCGAAAGAATGGGCAGCCCGCCTGGACGAGGCAGTCAAGCAGAATGTAAAATAATCCGCACAGTGAGAAAACAGATGCCGGTCGCAGCTTCAGAAACCGCGGCCGGCTGTTTTATACATGGCAATGGAAGCGCCTTGCGGCGCATTCTCCGTTGCCTCTGGCGTGGACAATGATTCGGAGGAGGCAGAAATTTGAAAGGAAAAAGACGTAGACGGATAAAAAAGCAGGCGGCTCCTTGGCTTTTTTCGGGGCCGGCACTGCTGGTGTATATTTTTGTGGTAATTGTACCGGTGCTGTATTCCCTTACCTACAGCTTTTACGATTATAACGGGATCGGGGAAATGACGTTTAACGGCCTTGCCAACTACAGGGACATGTTCAGCGACGGCACCTTCCGGACGGCGGTCAGAAACAATCTGCTGCTGATGGGGGGAAGCACGGTGATTCAGATGGTCCTGGGTCTGGGCCTGGCGATTCTTCTCAGCAATATCCGAAGATTTGCCAATGCGCTGCGGGTTGCCTATTTCGTTCCCTGTATCATATCATCTGCAGCAATCTGCCAGATTTTTTCCAGGATGTTTTCTATCGTCCCTGAGGGAGTGATTCCCGCACTGATGCGCCTTATCGGGCTGGAACCGGTGGCGTTTCTGTCAGATTCCCATTGGGCGCTGACTGTGGTGATTCTTCTGGATGCGTTTAAATACGTGGGTATGCATATGCTGATTTTTTATTCCGGCCTGATGGATATTGACACCTCTGTGGTGGAGGCAGCGATTGTGGATGGCTGCGGGTGGTGGAAGCTGCACACGAAGATCAAGATTCCCATGATTATGAATATTGTGATGATGGAGCTGGTGCTTCTGGTGAACGGAACCCTGAAAGCTTTTGATATCTCATACATTCTGACGAAAGGAGGGCCGGGGACGACCACGGAGCTGGTTGCCACCTATATGTACAAGACCTCTTTTGGAATGACAAAATACGGTTCGGGAAGCGCCATGGCGGTATTTCTGGCGGCAGAGTCGCTGCTGGCAGTGGGACTGGTGCGCTTTATCGGCGGAAAGCTTCAGAAAAAATATTCCTGACTGCGAAAGGACGGTGGAAGAATGAATACAAATCTGTTGGCAATGAAGAAACCAATGAGAGCTCTCTTTTTTGTGATACTGGCGGTAATTGCTTTGATTCAGCTGTATCCGTTTTTCTGGGTGGTGATTTCCAGTTTTAAGACGGACGCGGATCTGGCCAGAGCGGCTTATCTGCTGCCCGGGAAACTATTTCTGGGACATTACCAGAAAGCATTTCAGTCGGATCTGCTGCGTTACTTTATCAACAGCTTTGCCGTGGCTGCCGGAGTTTTGTTTTTTCTGGTTGCGCTGGCGGCTCCTTCGGGGTATGCTTTAAGTAAGATGCGTTTCCGACAGGCGGAGTACGTGATGACCTTCCTGCTTTTTGGAATGATGATTCCCTCCTTCGCCTGCCTGATTCCCATGTTTCAGTTTTACAACGCACTGCATCTGAGAAATACGTACTGGGCGCTGATTATTCCCCAGGTGGGATTCGGGCTCCCAATCTGTATTTTTCTGTACAAAAATTTTATGTCGCGGATTCCGGATTCCCTGACGGAGGCGGCCGCCATTGATGGAGCGTCGCATGGTTATATTTTCCTGCATATTATTTTTCCCATATCTAAAAATATAACGGTGACGATCCTGACTTACAATTTTGTCAATGTGTGGAATGAGTTTACCTATGCGAATACTTTTATGTCCGCAGGAAATATGAAAACCCTTCCAGTGGGACTCAGCGATTTTGTGGGCGAAATGGGAGGCGTGGACTGGGGAGCCACTTTTGCCACCATTACTCTGTCCATGCTTCCCACGCTGATGATTTATGCGGTGCTGAACAAACAGGTTATCGAGGGGATGACAGCAGGGGCGATCAAATCCTGACCATACTGGGGGACACGGGGCGCAAAAGGTCAGGCGGCAGCAGCCGTCGGGGTAGTGTAAAGTAGCCTATGAAAAAATGGAGCTGAAAAAAATGGCTCCATGGGAACCTTGAAAATTGCAGATATGTTAGTTTTCGGCAGCGTACGC
>SFQZ01000014.1 GCA_004562915.1 bacterium | reverse complement strand
CGTAGAAAATCAGTGCCTTGAAAAAGTCTGAATTTCTGCCGGACTGTCTCCTTCTTACACATCAGGGGCCAAAACTGCTATTTCCCGACAGCCCCTTTTAAAATTCAGTGATGATGTTTGATCAATCCACATGCTTTGGAAAATTCCATCACGATAACAGGCACAAGGGTGAGTCCCAGCCCGATCAGATACAGTTTTGTCGGGAGCAAGATCAGCCCGAAAGGTATGGACAGCGGTGTAAACAGAACCAGCACTACCATGAGTATGGAGATCAGTGCTGCCCGATTCAGATTGGAATTTCCGAACACTCCGATTTTGAAAAGGGAATGTTCAGAGCGCATATTGTATGCCTGTACGATCTGGGATAGTGCCAGTACCATAAAAGCCAGTGTCTGTCCGCCAGAGGTATTTCCGGTAACGGTTTCACCGACTTTGTAGGCAATCAGTGACAGAAGACCGAACAGGAATCCCTGCAGGACGATCCTCACACCAAATCCATGAGCAAAGATACTTTCGTCTTTGGGTTTAGGCTTTTGTGTCATCACATCTGCTTCCACAGGCTCCATGCCCAGAGCAATAGCCGGAAGACTGTCGGTTACAAGATTGACCCACAGAAGCTGCATGGAAAGAAGTGGGGTTTTATGCCATAAGATCATGGCGACAAACACCAGGATTACTTCACCGATATTGGTTCCAAGGAGAAATCCCACCACTTTTTTAATATTGGCATAGATTCCACGACCTTCCCGAACGGCATCTACGATCGTGGCAAAATTGTCATCGGTAAGAGTGATGTCTGCGGCACTTTTTGCTACATCGGTTCCGGTGATTCCCATGGCACAGCCGATATCGGCAGCTTTCAGTGCGGGTGCGTCATTGACACCGTCACCTGTCATAGAAACTACCTGTCCCTTTCTCTGCCATGATTTTACGATACGGATCTTATTTTCCGGTGATACCCGGGCATAGACGGAAATATGTTCCACCTCCTGATCCAACTGACTGTCTGTCATATCATCCAGTTCAGCTCCGGTAACCGCTTTGTCTCCGGCTTCCATGATTCCCAGCTGGCGGGCGATGGCGGAAGCTGTGACAACATGGTCTCCGGTGATCATAACGGGTCTGATACCTGCCTTTCGGCAGACTTTTACAGCCTCGGCAGCCTCCGGTCTCGGCGGATCAATCATACCCACCAGACCCATAAAAATCAGATCTTTTTCCAGATCTTCCGGTTTCACTTCGGCGGGAGGAGAATCGATCTCTTTATAAGCTACGGCAAGTACACGGAGAGCAGAATTGCTCATCTGATAATTCATGTCTCTTGCTTTTTCCAGATTACCGCTGATGCAGCGGTCAGTAAGCATATCAAAAGCACCTTTTACGATAACTATATAGTTTCCATTGATCTGGTTGACTGTGGTCATCAGTTTGCGGTCAGAATCAAAAGGAATCTCTGCCAGACGGGGATACTGTGCAGTCAGGTCATTCTTTTCCATTCCGTTTTTATGAGCGGCCACGATGATGGAGGTTTCCGTCGGGTCGCCGATGTGTTCTTCTGCATCTCCGTTAAAGACTACGGATCCGTCACAACACAGTGTTCCGTACAGCAGAAGTTTTCGAATGGAGTCAGAATTGTCTGTGCTGATTTCTTCCGGGGCATCCATACCATCTGCGTATCCCTTCACCAGAGTCATACGATTCTGTGTCAGCGTACCGGTCTTGTCGGAGCAGATAATAGAGGCACTACCCAGCGTTTCTACTGCGGGAAGACTCCTGATAATGGCATTCTTTTTCACCATCCGCTGGACACCGATGGAAAGAACGATCGTGACGATTGCAGGCAGTCCTTCGGGAATGGCGGAAACAGCCAGCGAAACAGCAGTCATGAAAATCTCCATGGCAGGAATCCCGTTGATCAGTCCTACAACAAAAATGATGGCACAGGCTGCCAGTGCGAGAAATCCCAGATATTTTCCAAGGACAGCAAGTTTTTGCTGCAAAGGTGTCTGCGTTTCTTCCTCACTGTCCAGAAGGTTGGCGATCTTGCCCATCTCCGTGTCCATCCCGATAGCAGTGACAATGGCTGTACCGGTTCCATAAGTGACACTGCAGCCGGAGAAAACCATATTACTTCTGTCACCGAGAGCTGCAGCCTCATCAATAAGCAAATCCGCATCCTTTTCAGAAGGAATCGATTCCCCTGTAAGAGCCGACTCTTCAATCTTCAGGCTGGCACTTTGCAGAAGCCTTGCGTCAGCGGGAATAAAGTCCCCAGCTTCCAGTCGGATGATATCTCCGGGTACGAGCTGAGTGGATTCTATCAGCTTTTCTTCTCCGTTTCTGAGGACTTTAGCATGGGGGGACGACAGATTTTTTAGAGCATCCAGAGCTTTTTCCGCTTTACTTTCCTGCATCATACCCATGATGGCATTGACAATGACGATGATCAGGATCAGAACCGGCTCAAAAAATTCTTTCAGCTCTCCCTCCATACAGGCAATGACAAAAGATATGATTGCCGCAAGAATCAGGATGAGAATCATAACATCTTTAAACTGATCCAGAAAACGCTGAAGATTCGTTTTCTTTTTCTTTTCACGAAGTTTGTTTTCACCGTACTTTGTCTGCAATTTCTGTACCTGTTGTTCGGTGAGTCCCGAAGAAATGTCAGAGGACAGAATCTGAACAGTCTGTTCGGCGGTCTGAGAATGATATTTCAAATAAAATCCCTCCTGTTATAATCATACTTTGATAAAACATCGGTTTTGTAGATAGTATTTATGCACAGTATAGCAAAAATACATCGGATTTCCCAGAGATTGTGAAAGAAGAAATTATTAAATTTATATAAAATGATGTCGATATAAAAGTCGTAAGTTCCATGCTTGACTTTTTCCCTATATCTTCGTATAATCGACTGGTACTACCAGTTGAAGGGGAATAGGTGGATTTATGAAATACGTAAGACAATTTGCAATTATTTTATTATTTTCTTTTTTGGGAGAGATTTTGCATGTAATCATCCCACTTTCGATTCCGGCCAGTGTATACGGCCTTGTTTTGCTTCTGGCTGCTCTGTGTGTTAAAATCGTGAAAGTGGAGCAGGTGCAGGAGGGTGCCGGATTTCTCATTGAGATTATGCCTGTGATGTTTATACCTGCGGCAGTAGGGCTTCTGACTTCCTGGGAGCTGCTTAAGCCCATCTGTATTCCTGTGGTTGTGATCACGGTGATAACTACTGTCATCGTAATGGTATCAACAGGAATGGTTACACAGGGAATCATTAGAAAAGAAAGAAAAAAGGAGGATCAGGACAAATGAAAGCATTTTTGACAGAGTCTGTGTTCTTCGGGGCATTAGTAAGCCTTGCCGGTTATGAACTGGGATTGATTCTGAAGAAAAAGTTTAAGCTGGCAATCTTTAATCCGTTGCTGATTGGATCTGTCAGTGTGATAGCGGTCCTTTTGCTTCTTGATGTGAATTATGAAAGCTACAATGAAGGCGGAAAATATCTTTCCTATCTGCTGACTCCGGCGACGGTGAGTCTGGCAGTTCCTTTGTATGAACAGCTGGAACTTTTGAAAAAGAATCTGAAAGCAGTAGCGGCAGGAATTCTTTCCGGAGTGATTGCCAGTGTAGTTGGTGTGTTTACATTATGTAAATTATTTGGAATGAATCATCAGCAGTATGTGACCCTTCTGCCAAAATCCATCACCACAGCAATCGGAATGGGTGTTTCGGAAGAACTGGGCGGAATCGTAACCATTACAGTTGCGGTGATCGTGATCACGGGAGTTTTGGGAAATGTGATCGCGGATCTGGTTTATAAAGTATTCCGCATCGAAGAACCTGTAGCGAAAGGGCTGGCATTGGGAACTGCTTCTCATGCCATTGGAACAGCAAAAGCCATGGAACTGGGAATGACAGAAGGAGCCATGAGTAGTCTGGCAATTGCTGTGGCAGGACTTTTGACTGCCGTTCTGGCACCGGTATTTTCTGGTCTGATCTAAGATGTTATTATTTGAGATATTTGGAGGTATACATGGAAGAGACAAAAGGAATCCGGCAGGATAAAGCATATTACCAGGTCATTGATTATATCAAACAGTTGGTGAAAGAGGATAAAGTCAGATTCGGAGGCAAGATTCCGTCAGAACGGGAACTGATGGATACGCTGGGACTTGGCAGGAACTCGATTCGGGAAGCGCTTCGCACACTGGAAAATCTGGGGATTATCGAAAGCTGTCATGGAAAAGGGAATTATCTTGTCAACCATATGGGAGAGAGCCTGACCAGCGTATTTTCCATGCTGATTTTTATGAAAGAAAGTAATTATCTCGAAGTCAATCAGCTTCGCAGAGCGATTGAAGTACAGGCATTCGCTCAGGCTGTTGACAGAATCAGCGAAGAGGAGAAAAACAGATTTACTGAGAACGTGAGCAGGATGGAAAATGGAGATTATCCTGCACGGGTACAGGCAGATCAGGATTTTCATCAGCTGTTAATCCACTGTTCAGGAAATCATCTTCTGGAGATACTGATGCAGGCACTTTCGGAAGTGTGTCGGGAGGAAATACTTATCGTGTTGGAAGATGCAGCGGAAGAATATGTAGAACAATGGCGAAGACTCCATAAGAAAATATATCAGTGTCTGATGGATGGAGATAAAGAGAAAGGTGTAGATGCAATTCTGGAGCATTATCGCTGGATTGATCATGAACTGTAAACGATTGAAATATGCAGGAAATTATGATAAAATGCTACTGATATTTTGGAGTTAAAGTTCAGAGGAACTGAGAGTCAGGAGGGACTGTAAAATGGAAAAAATCAGAATTGGAATTGCAGGTTACGGAAACCTTGGAAAAGGTGTTGAGCTGGCCATTCGCCAGAATGATGATATGGAACTGGTTGGTGTATTTACACGCCGTAATCCGGAAAATGTGAAACCGGCAACCCCGGGTGTGAAAGCTTATAAGCTGGATGAAGCACAGGATATGAAAGATCAGATTGATGTTATGATCATTTGTGGAGGAAGTGCTACAGATCTTCCAAAACAGACACCGGAGCTGGCAAAATATTTTAACGTGATTGACAGCTTTGATACTCATGCAAATATTCCTCAGCATTTTAAAGCGGTAGATGAGGCATGCAGAGCCAATGGAAATGTAGGACTGATTTCCGTAGGCTGGGATCCGGGTCTGTTCTCTCTGAACAGAATTTATGCAGAGTCTATTCTCCCGAATGGAAAAACATATACATTCTGGGGCAAAGGTGTAAGCCAGGGACATTCCGATGCGATTCGCCGTATTCCGGGAGTAAAACGTGGAATTCAGTATACAGTGCCGGTAGAAGAAGCAATGGATCAGGTTCGGGAAGGCAAACAGCCGGAACTGACTACCCGCCAGAAGCATACAAGAGAGTGTTTCGTGGTCGCTGAGGAAGGTGCAGATCTGAAACGGATCGAAGAATCTATCAAGACCATGAAAAATTATTTTGATGAATATGATACAACTGTAAACTTTATTACAGAAGAAGAGTTCGATGCTGTTCATAACAAGATGCCGCACGGCGGATTTGTTATGAGAAGCGGAATGACAGGTGACGGTGAGAAGATACATCAGATGATCGAATACTCACTGAAGCTGGAATCCAATCCGGAATTTACCTCCAGTGTTCTGGTGGCATATGCAAGAGCTCTGACAAGAATGAAAGCAGAGGGTGCTGTAGGATGCAAGACGGTATTTGATGTGGCACCGGCTTATCTGTCACCGATGAGCGGAGAAGAACTGAGAGCACATCTGCTGTAAGAAAAATGTTCTATTGATAAAAAAGACTCATCTGCAATGTCATGATTTTTCATGATGTTTGGATGAGTCTTTTTCGCTATTTATGAAGTTTTAAAATGAACAGTCACAGTACAGATCTCGCTGTCTGTGCCTACCCGCATGGCCGGTCCCCACACACCCACTCCTGAAGTGACGATGCTGTGCAGGTTTCCTTTTTGAAGATAGCCACAGGGATTCTCCCAGAAAAGCTTGACTGTCAGATTACCGGGAAACATCTGTCCGTCATGTGTATGTCCACAAAGCTGCAGGTCTGCTCCGGAATCCGCAAGCTCCTGCAGCTGTCGTGGCTGATGCTCCATCACAAGGATTGGTTTGGATTCATCCAGGTCAGAAAGAATTTCCTCCGGCTCCAAACGGTCTTTTGTTCCGTCTCCCGGTTTGGAAGCATCTTTTCGCCCCGCCAGATAAAAAGCATTATCGATACAAACTACTTCATCATCCAGAATCTGTATCCCTGCTTTGGCGGCAAATTCTTCAAAGCGGTTATCCCGAAGATCTTTGTCTGCCGAAGCCACGGAGAATCCTCCCAGAAGCCGTTCTTTTACATCATGGTTTCCAAATACCCCATAAGTACCGAAAGTGCTTTTAATCTGGGATAAAGTTTCTGCGATTTTCTCCGGATGCTGCAATGCCCCGTATTCATTGTCAAATATATCGCCGGCGATCAGTACCAGATCGGCGTTCTGTTGATTGATTTTTTTTACCATTTGTTTCATCTGTTGATTGCCCACACTATAACCAAGATGAAGGTCAGCTGCAAGAACAATTTTCAGTTCATCGTATCCTTCGCATGTTTTTTCAACGGTAATATCATAAGGTTTGACTTTAATATAATGCGCGTGAAACAAGCCATAAATGCTGATAACGGCGATCAGGCAGGTGAGAAAAAGTCCTGCAAATACGTATCCCGGTTTGGAAAAAAGAAAATCATGAAGTCTGCCGGGAATCCGCTTCAGAATCAGGCGAATGATATCTGCCGCTATGATAAACATCAGTGCATACATAAAAGTACCCAGCCAGTAATTGCTCAGTTTCTTGATAAAAATCTGCAGCCCGCTGGAGGGCAGCAGATAAGCAAACAAAAGGGACAAAGCAAGGAAAGCATAGACTGCAATAAACGGTACCATGAACCATTTGGAGTGGAAATGCCGGGAGCAGGCTTTCAGCCATTTATGTAAACGGTGTAAAATATACATATTTACAAGAATATATGCAAGGACCATCAATAATAAGATCATGAATGTCTCTCCTGTCAGTTGGGATTTTTATATTGCATTCAAAGTATTTCCTTAAATATCCAGCTTCATATCACCCTGTTTGATAAAGTTATGTTTTCTCATGAATTCAGAGATTCCGAGAGACAGCAGTCCAGGCAGCAGGAACTGAATGACAAGAATTTTGATCAGGACGATCACAGGCTCTTCCGTCTGTGTCATAACCTGCCATGTCATAATCTGTCCTACGAAACCTGCGGTACCCATACCGGAACCAGTGGCATTGCTTGTCATATGGAAAAACATAGTGGATACCGGACCGAGGATGGCACTGGAAAGAATGGCAGGCAGCCAGATGATTGGTTTTCGCATGATATTGGGAACCTGAAGCATGGAGGTACCAACTCCCTGTGCCAGAAGTCCGCCGATTTTATTTTCACGGTAGCTTGCTACGGCAAATCCGATCATATTGCAGCAACATCCTACGGTAGCAGCTCCGGCAGCCAGTCCGGACAGATTCAGGATAATACCCAGAGCCGCGGAACTGATGGGGAGAGTGAGGATCATACCCATCAGTACAGAAACTACAATACCCATGAGAAATGGCTGCTGTTCCGTTCCCCAGTTGATCAGACTTCCCAGCCATGTCATAAAGGAAGAAATAGGCGGTCCTGCCAGAATACCTACGGCGGATCCGGCTCCTATGGTGACAAGCGGTGTGATCAGAATATCAATCTTGGTCTTTCCGGCTACCAGATGACCGACTTCAATACCTACATAAGCTGCGATGAAAGCACCCAGCGGTTCTCCGGGACCTGCGAGAATAATGGAACCCTTAGAAAGTATGGTTCCAGCCAGTATTTTGGATGCATATCCACCTACCAGACCACAGGTAGCCGCTGACAGAACAACCAGAGAGCTCTCTTTGAACTTGTATGCGACTCCGACACCGATACCGGCGCAGGTAGCCGCTGCAGCAACTTTTCCTACTACATAAATAAGGTCACCGATGGAACCGCCCACAAAGGTTCCAATTTGCTGAATAATCGTACCGATGATCAAAGTTGCGAACAGCCCCATAGCCATACCGCTCAATCCATCGATAAAAACTCTGTTTAAATACTTTTTGATCAGATTCATAATTATCTCCTTTCTCAATCTCCCCGGATACTCCGGTCGAATCTTTTCAAAGTTTATCATGAATTATAAGGCGGTGCAAGAAGTTTGAAGGAAATGTAAAGAAAAATGTAAAGATTGGTGTAAAGTATGAGTGTAAAGTTTTGCGGAATAGGAATAATATACAAAATCCAGCATATAATAAATTGTGTAGAGACAGAAAGAAATAAAAACACAACGGAAAAGCAGTTTGAAACAGTGCATTTGCACAAGAATGGGATTTGACAAATACAGGGAATAGGAATATAATAATATTATCAACGCGGGATGGAGCAGTCTGGAAGCTCGTCGGGCTCATAACCCGAAGGTCGTAGGTTCAAATCCTACTCCCGCAAGTCTAAAAGCTCTTGGCTGATGAAGTCAGGAGTTTTTTTACTTTAAAAGTAACAAAAAGAAACCCCTAATCCCCTCAAGATTGAGGGGCAGGGGAGTTGAAGTGTCGAAGACACTTTTTTATCTATTTCGCGATACTATCGAGTAATTTCCAGCGAGAATTTCAGGGAATCAAAATTTATCTGATATACATCCAATGAATGATAAGAAGAATTCAAGACAACACGGGGAAAAATAGTATTTGCAATTTCTAAAAAGCATTAAAATCCATATGAAAAATAATGAGTAATGAAAATATCAATAGATTATGATGACTGTATAGAGAGGAGGTAAAGTTATGGACTGGATTGACAGAATGAATGAGGCAATGGAGTATATTGAAAATCATTTGCAGTGTGAGATTGATGAAAAAGAGATAAGTGATATTACAGCTTGCTCGTTTCAGTTGTTTCAGGGAACATTTTCTCAGATAACTGGTATAACAGCGGCCGAATATATTCGCAGACGTAAAATGACCTGTGCTGCGTATGATTTACAAAATACGGACAAAAAAATTATTGACATTGCTTTAGAATATGGTTATCAATCAGCGGATGCTTTTAGTGTAGCTTTCAAACGTTTACATAATGTCACACCAAGAGGTGTGAGAAATGGCGGTGTTAAGCTTACGTTTTATTGTCGTATAAACTTTAATCTTACAGTGAAAGGTATTGATCGAATGAATTATGTTATTATTGAAAAAGGACCATTTAATGTGATGGGAGTAAGACGCTCAACTCCTTATGGCGGGGGTACATGGGCAGTGGTAAAAAGTGATGGAAGCAATGAAGCAATTAATAATATGTGCGGTCATTTTTATGATCTGGGACTTTGTTTTGACTTCGATGAAGAGGGCAATAATGATTACATGTGTGCAGTTGAATGGAAGGGAGAAGTAGTTGGGAATCTTGATTGTTATCAATATCCGGAAGCAACATGGATTAAATTTGAAGCGGAAGGAAGTATTGTTGAAGGAACTCTGGGGAATGTATGGAAAAGAATAAATGATGAATTTCTTCCTCAAAGTAAATATAAAAAATCGGGACATCCAACAATTGAAAAATATATTTTGTGGGATGAGACAGCAGATATTTGTCGTGTGGAAATCTGGATACCAGTTGTTATGAAATAATATGATTATCAAGATCAGGGATATCAATATGGAATTTCGTGCAGGGTATGTGTCCGGAAAAGAAGGACCGGAGCGGAGTGGCTGCGGTTATTATTAAAAGCACAGCAACTTTACAGATAAGTTAAATACAGCAGATTAAGAGGAACAGCTTATAATGAACAATGAGATCCTAAGTAATATACAGGAAAAAATAAAGAACATAAGAAAAAGACATATCGTATACGGTTTTACAGTTGTTTTCATGTGTCTGATCGCAATACTGGGATGTGTAATAGGGGTAAATGCAAAGAAAACCCAGAAGCTGAGGAAGCAGAACAGTCAGTATGCTTTGGAGATAGATACCCTGAATGAATCGTTGTCTGAAAAAGAAAGCATCATAGAGGAACATGAGACATCCGTGCGGGAGCTGGAGAAGAAAAACAGTAATCTGGAGCAGGAATTTTTGCAGTATCAGGATCAACAGGAGCAGATTGATGAACTGAATACCAAATTCAATGAGCTGATGGAAAGCTACAATGAAGTGCTTGGTGAATACCAGGAAGCACAGACAACCATCGAATCTTTAAATGGGCAGATTACGTCACTGAAAACAGAAAATGAAAAACTGAAGTCGGAAAATGAAGATTTGAAAAAAGAGGCCCAGCAATCGCTTTTTGGTAATAATGCAAATAATGGTTCATCAGGAGGTACCGTATATTGGGTAGCAGGAGGCGCAGCATACCATTCGACACCAAATTGTGTGGCATTGAAGCATTCCAGCAATATTCATAGCGGTACCATTGCGGAAAGCGGAAAGAGCGGAGCCTGCTGGCTTTGCTATTAATGGTGGAAAGATATGAAAGAATCAAATTATGAAATTACGAAAAAGAAAACAGCACGGCAGTTTTTGCAGTATGATCAGGAGACCATGATCCGGAAATATCATCTGGAACATGATGAGGAATCATTGTATCTGACATTTGTGAGTCAGTTATATCGTATTGATCGTACCAGTGGTCTTGTGGAAAGATGTGCAGCAGGTGCGCTGCTAAAAAAAGAGGCCGGTTACGATGAAGCCATGTCCATCTACGATATTCTCTGTTATGCAAAGGAAAATTGCAGTCTTTCAGGGAAGTATTGTCTCACGAACAGTTTGAAGGGAATTGTGAAGACGAGTGTCGGCCATCCGGGAGACGGTTCTTTTCAAAAGGAAAAGATATATTTTGATAAAGAGACAGACAAGCTGTCTGAAGCATGCAGAAAGTTGGGAGGGGTTCCGGCGGGCAAAGGAGATGTAGCATACCGGATCCAGGTGTTTCCATTTCTGCCGGTGATTTTTCAGTTCTGGAACTCGGATGAAGATTTTGAAGCAGAGATACAGTTTTTATGGGATGAAAACACATTGCAGTACATGCATTTTGAGACACTCTGGTATGTGATGTCACATATCGTCAGACGGCTTGTGGAAGAAGCAGAAGCGGATAGCTTGTTGCTTTGCGGCCGATAAAACAATAAAAATGCGATTCATTATGTGATCGTATCTGATACAAGAAGTTTCGTTTCAGAGACTTCTTGTTTTTATTTTGAAAAGACCTGCAATTATTACAGAAAATCTAAAAAAATTCCTAAAAAAGAAAACGGAAATGCAATATTATGATTACAGTGCCGGATGTCCAGTGGACATCCGTTTGGCACGGACCGAAGCAGAGTGGAGAAGCGGGAGCTGCTTGCAGCGGAACAATCCGCAATTACTTTTGATCCCTACATTATAATTGAATTCAATGGGAGGTAAAGATATGTATCAGAAAGATATATGTGAAGCAGATATTATAAAAATTTTATCTAAAGTTGACTCGAATGAACTTCTCACCCGGGAAGATGCGGTGACGCTGCTGTGTATCGATAATTATTCAGAAGGTTTTTATACGCTTCTTGCCAAAGCAAACGAATTATCCCGAAAAGAATACGGCGATAAGGGGTATGTGTTTGCGCAGATTGGTCTGAACAGTTCCCCTTGTCCCGGAAATTGTAAGTTCTGTTCGCTGGCCTATAACAATTTTGTTGTGGAAAAAGAGACGGAAAAAACCAGGAAGGAAGTCCTGGAAGAGACAAAACGGGCAGTGGAAGAGGGCGTGGATGCGCTGTTTCTTATGACGACAGCGGATTATGATTTTGAGAAATATCTTGAAATCTCAAGGGAAGTAAAGAAGCTGCTCCCGGAAAACACCATGTTCATTGCCAATATCGGAGATTTCGATGAAACAGGAGCAAAAAAACTGAAAGAAGCCGGATTTACAGGGGCATATCACATAGTAAGATTGAATGAAGGAATCGATACGAGCCTTCCTGTGGAACAGAGGGAGCGAACTCTTGATGCGATCCAGGAGGCAGGGCTGGAACTGATCTACTGTGTAGAGCCTATAGGACCGGAGCATACATACGAACAGATGGCGGATGAGATGTTAAGGGCGAGAAGATACAATGTAAATGTTATGGCATGTATGAAGAGGGTCTGTGTTCCCGGAACTCCTTTGTATGAAAAAGGAGAAATTACCGATTTGGAACTGACAAAAATCGTGGCAGTTACCCGTCTGGTGACACGACCGAAAAAATCGATGAATGTACATGAACCGAAACAGATGGCCTTGCTGGCTGGTGTGAACCAGTTATATGCAGAAATAGGAATCAATCCGAGAGACTGTGCAGCGGACACGGAACAGAACAGAGGAAGCTCCATCGAAGCAATGAGAGATATGCTGAAGCAGGCAGGATATAGCAGGTAAGAAGCCTGATAGTTGAAAATATTTATCTTGAAAGGAGATTGGACTCCACCTCTATATGTGATGAGTTGTGACAATTTAGTCTTGGTGGGAGTCCAATCTCCTTCCAGGATAAAGCTTCCGGCGGATTGCGGAGGCGCGCAGATGTATCGTGTCATGCAAAGCATGACGCGCACCTCGCAGCAAGTATGCCGAGACGTACTTGAATTTATGAAAGAGAGGAATGAATTATGACACCGAAAGAGACATTGATCAAAGTATTGCATCATGAAAAAACAGACCAGGTACCGTGGGTACCATTTGCGGGAGTACATGCAGGCCGTCTGCTGGGCTATACCGCAACAGAAGTTCTCCGGGATGAGGATAAATTATTTGATTCCCTGATGGAAGTAAACAAACTGTACAGACCATCCGGTCAGCCGGTGATCTTTGACCTTCAGGTTGAGGCAGAATGTCTTGGCTGTGAACTGACCTGGGCGAAGGATGCTCCGCCGTCTGTATCCAAACATCCTCTGGAGGACGAAGAGGAACTGGAGACACCATGTTATTGTACGATTCCTACCAAAGAGTCCGGACGTATCCCGATGATCCTGCGGGTTATGAAACGTATGAAAGAAGCAGTAGGAGATACAACAGCTCTGTACGGACTGATCTGTGGACCATTTACACTGGCAACTCATCTGCGCGGCAATAACATTTTTATGGATATGTATGATGATGAAGAAGCAGTGGAAGAATTTCTTGCATACTGCTGCGCAATCTCGAAAAAAATGGCAGAATACTATATTGAAGCAGGAATGGATGTGATCGCAGTGGTGGATCCGCTGATCTCACAGATTTCCTCCAATCATTTTGAGCAGTTCATGCATAAACCATTTTCTGAACTGTTTGCCCATATTCGTGAGCTGGGCGCTTTGTCTTCTTTCTTTGTATGCGGAGATGCTACAAGAAATATCGAGGTAATGTGCAAGACCTGTCCGGATGCTATTTCTATCGATGAAAATGTGGATATTCTGGCAGCAAAGAAAATTACCGATCAATATAATATTACCATCGGCGGAAATATTCCTCTTACAACGATTATGCTTCACGGAAATCAGCAGGATAATATGAAATTTGTTGTGGACCTTTTGGACAGCATGGAAGATAAGACGAATTTTATTCTGGCACCGGGCTGTGATATGCCGTATGCTGTACCGGTGGAAAATGCAATCGGTGTGGCTCAGGCAATGTATGAGACAGATTCTGTGCGTGAGATGCTGAAAAACTATGTGGCTGAGGACGATGATATTGAAGTAGAACTTCCGGATTATGAGCATCTGGAAAAACCATTGGTGGAAGTATTTACGCTGGATTCTGCTACCTGTGCCGCTTGTACCTACATGATGGGAGCAGCAAATGAGGCAAAAGCCACATTTGGCGATGCGATCGATATGGTGGAATACAAATTTACGGAAAAAGAAAATATTGCAAGATGTAAAAAGATGGGTGTACCGAATCTTCCGTCTCTTTATGTCAACGGTAAACTGAAATTCCGTTCCCTTGTACCTGCAAAAGAAGAACTGGAAGCAGCAATCCGTGAAGTAATGTGATGAGCAGGCTGTATCTGATCACCGGGTTTCTGGGAGCCGGAAAAACAACGTTTTTAAAACAGTTTGTGCAGCTGTTTCGGGAAAGCCGTATGCATATTATTGTGAATGAATTCGGGAAAGAAGGCATTGATGGGGAACTGATGCGTAATCTGGGTATTGCGCTGGATGAGATCAATAACGGTTCTATTTTCTGTTCCTGTCGGCTGGATAAGTTTGAGGAGATTCTGCAAAAAACACTGGCACAGTCGCCGGATGTGATCATTGTGGAAGCCTCCGGGCTTTCCGATCCGACCAATGTAAAAAAAATCCTGAATCAGACTGATAAATTTTCGGATGTACTATATATGGGATGCATATGCCTTGTGGATGCAAAGCAGTTTCTGAAAGTGTATGAAACGGCATCTGTGGTGAAAAAACAGCTGAATGTCAGTGATCTGGTTTTGTTGAATAAGGTAGACCTGGTTTCACAGGAACAGATTTTAAAAGTGCGGGAAACTCTGGGCAGTCAGAGACCTGACCTGCAGCTTTATGAGACAACCTATGGGCAGATTCAAAGAGAATGGTTTGAAAAAATGCAGGTGCAGGAAGAGGAGCAGGAAGCAGAGCTGTTTCAGACAGCGGATATTACACTGCGTAAATACCTTCTTCATATCCGAAAGGAAGTAAATACGGGAGAATTGCAGAATTTCCTGAAAATGATCATGGATGATACATTCCGAATCAAAGGGTTCGTCCGGACAGGAGATTGCATTTATCTGGTGAGTGCAGTGGGAAATATGCTGGAGATTTCCAGATATGATGAGGGAGATTTGGAAAGAGAAAATCTTCTGGTGGTTTTATCAGAATCCGGAATGCCTGTAAAACGGGCAATAAAAAAAGCAATGGAATGGTACCCGGAAGTGGTGGAAAAGGTTGAGTGAAGAAGCTGTTTGCTCATGCCTATATTTAAGCCCAATATACAAAGATAAAAAGATCCTATAGAAATCTATGATTTTCAGCATATGATTTTCTACAGGATTTTTTGGGGGATTTTTGGTCTTATCATGAAGGCACCGGTGATATTATTGATGTTTCGGCCAATGCATACCATCTCCGGCGGATAGCTCATGGAATGTTTTCTATATCGATGACGAAATAAAAGATTATAAGATAGAAGCATCAGTCCATATTCAGCATAGATTCGAAATAGCTGGATACCATTTCAAATTCTTCATCGTCTTCAATATTGCCGAGAATATCTCCTTCATCTCCCTGACCTTCGTAGGTATAGAAATAAACATCTGCATCATCATCTACTGAACCATCATCATTCATGGGAAGAAGAGAAATATACTGTTTCCCCTCTACTATGAATGTGGTGACAACTACACATTCCAGTTCACTTCCGTCATCCAGTTCCAGAGTGATTGTATCCTGTTTTTTGTATCTTGGATCGGTTGGTCGTAACATACATATACCTCATTTCTTTAAAAGCAAAATCTCGGAAATTCGAAAATTCCGATTTCCTTCTCTTTTTGTTTCGTTTTGGAGTTTCAACCCCATGTTTTTGTAGCACAATCTTTCTTGTTTATTTTAACACCAGGTGAAAGTAAAGTCATCAATAAATTGCGTAGTTTTAAAAAGTGGAAGAATTATTTCCGGAAGAAAAAATACTGCAGAAAAACAGTTCAATATAGTTTGAAAATCCTGTATTTGTGTCAATTATGAAGAAGAATTGCTTCAATTAATATGCTATATTAAATGCATAAAGACTTATGATTCATGCATGGAAATAAGAAAATAATGTTGCATATTACACAATTATAACCGGTAAAATTGTATAAATAGCACAAAAGAAAAGGAGATCAAAATAATGAAAAGTTGGAAAAAGGCGGTTGGGATCGCCGCAACTGTCATCAACGTCGTTGTAGTGGGTTCAACTTTTTTTGCTGTGACAGGGACTTCTTCAAACGATACTGTACAAATCAGACTGGCTCATAACCAGGCTAAGGGATCAGAGATCGCAGATTCGATTGCTAAGATTTCAGAGTTTGTGGCAGAAGATTCCGATCAGAATCTGGAAGTATCTATCTACGCCAGCGGTGTATTGGGAACAGAAAAAGAGGAAGTAGAGATGGTAAAAGCCGGTGTTTTGGATATGGCAAAAGTCAGTTCCAATACTTTGGGACAGTTTAAAGATGAATATTCCATCTTTGCAGTACCATATTTGTTTCAAAGTCAGCAGCATTATTATGATGCATGCGAAAACAGTGAAAAAATCAAAGAACTGTTTATGTCCACAGCAGATGACGGATATATTGCAATCGGATATTATGCGAATGGTTCAAGAAACTTTTATCTGAAAGAAGATATACCATGTACAGATCCTTCTGTATTGAAAGGTAAAAAGATTCGTTCTATGCCGAGTTCTACTTCCATGGATATGATTGAACTGATGGGTGGATCTCCGGTGCCGATGGCCGGCGGAGAGACTTACAGTGCTTTGCAGCAGGGTATTGTGGATGGTGCTGAGAACACAGAACTGGTATTGACGGTAGACGGACACCAGGATCTGGTAAAAGCTTATACATATACAGAGCACCAGTATTCACCGGATATTTATATCATCAGCACAAAGACCTGGGATCGTCTGACTGACGGTCAGAAAGAACTTCTGGTTTCTTCGATTCAAAAAGCTAATGAGAATTTTAAAAGTCTCTATAACGGTATGATGGAAGAGGCAATTGCAGAGGCAGAGACACATGGGGTAACCATTTACCGTGATATTGATAAGACCGCATTTATCGAAGCGGTACAGCCGATTCACGAAGAGTATTGTGCAAGAGGCGAAGCATATAAAGCACTTTACGATGATATACAGAAATACGTAAAATAAGGAGAGGGAGAACCAGATGAAAGTATTGGATAAGATTCTTGAAAAGATCCTGGGTTTGATGGTTGCAATGATGGTACTCGGCTGTTTCTGGCAGGTATTCACTCGTTTTATATTGAATAACCCAAGTAAATATACAGAAGAATTTTTACGTTATATGTTGATTTGGACGACGATGATGGGAGTTCCGTATGCGTATGGAAAAGATCGCCACTTGTCTATCAACCTGCTGACGAAATCTTTAAGTGAGAAAGGGAAATTAATGGTCAGTATTTTCACAGAAATCCTCATCATAGCATTAAGTGCGTTTGTTATGATTGCAGGAGGCTGGATGGTGACGATGAACTCTGCAGGTCAGATATCGCCGGCTATGCATATGCCGATGGAAATGTATTATGCAGGTGTTCCGATTGGCGGTGTACTGATGATCGTTTATGGTGTATATCGTCTGGCAGGACATCTGAAAAAATGGAAGGAGGTAAAATAAATGGAAATTCAGGCAGCGATTGTACTTGTGGTTGTGTTCTTTTTATTGCTGGCGTACGGTGTTCCGGTATCGTTTAGTATTATCAGTTCAGCATTGGTTACAATTATTATGTTTTTAAGCCCAAGCTTTGGAATGTTCATTTCAGCACAGAAACTGGTGGGCGGTATCGACAGCTTTTCGCTGCTGGCAGTGCCATTCTTTATTCTGGCAGGTCTTCTCATGAGCAGCGGCGGTATCGCCAGACGGCTGATTAACCTGGCGCTTCTGATACTGGGACGGGTTCCCGGTTCACTGGCACTGACTAATGTTGCAGGTAATGCTATGTTTGGTTCCATCTCCGGTTCAGGTATTGCAGCGGCAACCGCAATCGGTGGTGTAATGAATCCGCTGGAAAAAGAACATGGTTATGATGAAACATTTTCTGCGGCTGTAAATATTGCATCCGCACCTGTAGGACAGCTGATTCCGCCGACTACAGCTCCGATTATTTATTCTACCGCAGCAGGTGGAATTTCTGTAGCAGCTCTGCTGATGGCAGGATGGATTCCGGGACTTCTGTGGGCTGGTCTTTGTATGGTAGTAGCGTTAATATATAGTAAGAAACATGGTTATGTGATTAAAAGTGAAAAAGTAACGGTGTCAATTGTATTGAAAACCGTGTGGGAAGCAATCCCCAGCCTTTTCCTGATCGTGATTATTATCGGAGGTATCCTGTCCGGCTACTTTACTCCGACAGAAGCATCCGGTGTGGCAGTTGTATACGCGTTCATCCTGTCTGTATGTGTATATCGAAGCATCAAGCCGTCACAGATTATGGGAATTCTGACAGATACAGCAGTTATGACTACCATCGTCATGCTGATCATCGGTGCATCATCGGTTCTGAGCTTTGTACTGTCCTTTACAGGACTGCCTCAGGCCATCAGCACTTTGATGCTTGGAATTTCCGACAATAAGATCGTGATCTTACTGGTCATCAATCTCATTCTTCTGATTGTAGGGACCTTCATGGACATGGCTCCGGCACTGTTGATTTTCACTCCGATTTTCCTGCCGGTTGTTACGGCTCTGGGCATGAGTCCGATTCAGTTTGGTATCATGATGATTATGAACCTGGCGATCGGAACCATCACTCCTCCGGTTGGAAGCGTATTATTTGTAGGATGCAGTACTGCCCATCTTCCGGTTGAGGATGTAATGAAAAAACTGGTACCGTTCTTCCTTGTAATTGTAGCAGGACTTCTCCTGGTTACCTTTGTTCCGGGTCTGTCCATGTGGCTGCCGGATGTGTTGGGACTGTTATAATGATTGCGGATCCGCAGGGTCTGTAGAAACAAAGTGGTTCGTGTAAGTCACTGTATTTAATGTTTTACGATATTTCAGAGGGGACAGGGTCATGTAGTGCTTGAACATGCGCTCGAAGTATGTTAAGCTTTCAAAACCAAGGGTATGGGCAATCTCGGATATACTCATATCCGTCTCCTCAAGGTATCGTTTGGCTTTTCGGATACGGTGAATATTTGCGTATTCGTTGATGGTATAGCCGGTTACCTCTTTGAAAATCCGGCAGATATAAGATTTACTCAGGAAAAATTGTCTGGACAATTCTTCCAGAGAGATGGTGCGGTCACAGTGTTCGGACAGATAGTCAGCGATCATATAGGCTGCCTTGTATTTTGGGTTGTCAGAATCGAGAGGAGTTTCCTGGTGCTGGCGACGGACATATTCCATAAGCTTGAACAGCCAGGACAGAATATCCAGATCGATACCGATCTTGTAGTTGCGATTTCGGGTGGACAGCGCATGGCGAATATTATGGAACAGGTTTAACAGTATGGACTGTTGATTTACGTCCAGATGGTAGACCCCATAGTAATCATCCATAAACTGCAGCAGATGCAAAGAAGGATAAAGAGCATCATAGGCTTCCATTTTTTCTCTTGTTATGTACAGAATGATGCGGTTATGTCCCTCGTTGGATCCGGTGACAGATTTGGTCATATGAATCAGGTTAGAATTGACCAGAATCAGATCTCCGGCCTTGGCAAGATAACCTCGATTGTTGAAGAAAAAGATACGTTCCCCTTCGATAATATAGAAAATCTCGTATTGCGAATGAAAATGCTTAATCCGCATATCAAATTTTTCATAGCGAACCATCTGTTCCAGGGAGATTCCATCGGTTTCACCAAAATAAGTAACTTTTTCCATAAATATGCCTCTCTTTCCTTTGTTTAGGGGAGTTAGATTACTTTATATTATATAATAGGATTGTATGAAAATCCAGTTTGGGAGGGTAAGATGAAAGGAATTAATCAAAAAGAAATAGAAAGAAAATTAGATTTAGTTATTGAAAAATTAATGAATCTCGGAGGTCCGGAAGATGAGCAGGAATTGGCTGCCGGCGGCGAGAAAATAGGATTTTTCAAACGTGATTTTGGTATCCGTGAGTGGGACTGGCCACAGGGAGTAGGATTGTATGGGCTTCTTAAAATCATGAAATTAAAAAACAGAGAAGAGTACCGTGAATTTCTGTACGACTGGTTTAAAGAAAATATAAATGCGGGACTTCCGTCCAAAAATATTAATACTACCACACCGCTTTTAACCTTAGTAGAATTGAATGAGCTTTATCAGGATAAAGAATTTGAGAAACTGTGTCTGAAATGGGCAGATTGGCTGATGTGCTGTCTTCCGAGAACGAAAGAAGGAGGTTTCCAGCATGTGACCAGCGCCAATGGTGACCGTCTGGGTGTGCGTCTCAATGAAAATGAAATGTGGATCGATACATTGTTTATGACGGTATTATTTTTGAATCGTATGGGACAGAAATATCAGAGACAGGACTGGATTGATGAGTCTGTCCATCAGGTTCTGATGCATATCAAATATCTCTGTGACAAACAGACAGGCTTATTCTATCACGGATGGACATTCAATGAGCGCAATAACTTCGGCGGTATTTTCTGGTGCAGAGGAAACAGCTGGTTTACTCTGGGAATCCTGGATTATATTGATATGTTTGAAGGAACTATGAATGCCGGACTGAAGACATTTATCGTGGATACATACAAAGCACAGGTGGCAAAACTGAAAGAACTGCAGGATCCGGAAAGTGGTATGTGGCATACGGTTCTGACGGATCACACCAGTTATCTGGAAACTTCAGGAACAGCAGGGATTGCGGCAGGAATTATGAAAGGAATCCGTTACGGATTTTTGGATGATTCTTATCTGCCATGTGTAACAAAGGCAGTTCAGGGCATTTTAAATAATATCGATGAAGACGGCACAGTGCTGAATGTATCAGGCGGAACCGGTATGGGATATAATGCAGATCATTATAAGAACATTCTGATCGCACCGATGGCTTACGGCCAGTCTCTGACGATTCTGGCTTTGGCAGAAGCCTTGGAAATGTAAAGAAATATCCGGAGAGGGACCAGAACGTGAAGATTTCGTTTACTATCTATCTGCCGCGGAAATCATACCGCGATATTATGATAGTGTATATCCGGTGACTCGGTTATTTGTTACTTTTTGTACTGAAAAGCCGGAATGTATCCTCGTGCATGAGTGTACAGCCCAACCTGCGGAGGAAATAGTCAGGATCAAAAGCATATACATAAGAATGATTTCTGCCTGCTGCAGTTTGCGCATAATGATCAGAAACTGGCGCATCTGATGGCAGACAGAGGATACACGGATAATCTGCATGCCTTTCTGGAGGAAGTTCGGGAATGTTGCGGCAGGCCTGTTCTGATCACGCCCCCCGGACGCAATATCTGGAATGCAGACGGTACTTATCTGGAGCTTTTGGACGCATATGCAAATTCTGTTTGTACCGCCAACTGGTTTGTGGGACACCATGAACGGAACAGCCAGCCGGGTGGCGGCATCTGACCAGAAGGAACAGTTTGACCGTATGGAAAAATCCACATCAGATTTGCTGGAAGTGATTCGCGCAGCGAAAGAAGAAGCTTTCGGGAAGCAAAAAATATAGCAATTCATTTTAAAGAATGTCTTTATACGGAGTGACAGCTCTGACATAGAGACATTCTTTTTTTCGATTTCAGGAAGGATTTTACAACTTTGATACAAATTTGAATAAACTCTGCTACGTGGCAGGAGTATCCTCTTTGCAGAAAGCTGCAAGGGGGTATTTTTATGTGCAAAACAAAATGGAGAATTCTGATATCCGGGGCAGTGGGAGTGATCCTGCTGACAACTGTGGTATCGGCTTTTATGGGGGAAGCAACGGGAGAAAATCAATATGTGGTTGTTCGGGAGGCAGTCCGGCAGGAGACAGAGAACGAGAAAAGTATTTCCGTAACAGAGCAAGAGGAAAATCTGTTGATTCTGGTAAATAAAGATCATCCGCTTCCGGAAGGCTATCAGGTAGAACTTCACTGGTTGGAAAATGGAAAAAATGCTGTGGCTGAGCAGATGTACGGGGCACTGCGGGATATGTTGACAGATGGTTCTGAAAATGGACTTGCATTCGTGGTGGCATCCGGTTATCGCAGCAAAGAGTATCAGCAGCGACTTCTGGATGAAGATATTGCATCTTCCATGGCGGAGGGAATGACTTATGAAGAAGCATATGAAAAAGAAACCAGGGAAACCATGCCGCCGGGATACAGCGAGCATGAGACCGGTCTGGCGGTAGATCTCACATCCACTTCCTATCAGATACTGGATAAAGGTCAGGAGGATACAGCAGAGAATCAGTGGCTGAGAGAAAACTGCAGCAGATACGGTTTTATCCTGCGATATCCACCGGGAAGTGAAGAAATCACAGGAATCAGCTACGAACCATGGCATTTTCGTTATGTGGGAAAAGAAGCAGCGGCTGATATCATGGCAAAAGGAATCACTCTGGAGGAATATCTGGAAAATCTACCAAGTAAATGAAAAAGGATGGAAAAAAGTTATGTTAACTACAATTGATATGGAGAAAATACTCAGCGAAAGAAAACTGTTATGTGCAGTGACGGGAACGATGCAGGTGGATGAAACGCAGGTACGCTGGATTACCTGTGATTCACGGGAGGCGGCTTTGGGGACTGTGTTTATCTGTAAAGGAGCCGCATTTCGGAAAAAGTATCTGGATGATGCCATCAGGCAGGGATGTATCGCTTACATCAGTGAGAAACCTTATGAAACACAACAGGAAATCAGAGGATGGATCGTAAAGGATATCCGGAAGGCCATGGCGGTGATATCTGCTGCATTTTTTGAGTATGAGCCGGATCGCCCGATTCTGATTGGTATTACCGGCACCAAGGGGAAAACAACGACTGCCTGGTATCTGAAAGCTATGTTGGATCGTTGGCAGACAAGGCAGGGGAACCCGAAGACCGGTCTGATATCTACGGTGGCAAATTATGACGGAGCTCGCTGTGAAGACGCAGTTATGACAACTCCGGAAGCACCGACGCTCCATGAAATTCTGGCAAAAACAAAGGCAAACGGACTGTCACATGTGACGATGGAAGTTTCCAGTCAGGCATTAAAGTACAGGAGAGTGCAGGAACTGAAATTTCGGGTGGGCATTTTCCTGAATATCTCGGAAGATCATATCAGCCCTCAGGAGCATGAGGATTTTGAGGATTATTTTAGTTCCAAATTGTCTGTTTTCCGCCAAAGTGAAATCGCCTGTGTGAATCTGGATTCGGCTCATGCGGACAGAATCCTGAAAGCTGCCAGAAAATCAGGAAGAACGATTACATTTGGACAGAATCCCTGTGCCGATCTGTGCTGTCAGGATATTCATATGGTGAATGGGAAAATAACCTTTTTTGTCAGTTGTGACTGCTTTAGGGAAAGATTTTCATTGGGAATGAAGGGTAGATTTAATATAGAAAATGCAATGGCGGCCATTGCGGCTGGTTATGCGCTGGGGATACCGGTATTATATATGAAGGAAGCTCTGGCATCCACGTATGTGCCGGGACGGATGGAAACGTTTTTCAGTGAAGACAAACATGTCTGTGGTATCGTAGATTTTGCTCACAATCGTTTAAGCTTTGAAAGGTTGTTTGATGCGGTATATCAGGAGTATCCGTCCTACACAAAAGTTATCACTGTGTTTGGATGTCCGGGCGGGAAAGCGCTTAACAGAAGAAAAGAACTGGGTACACTGGCGGGATTATTTTCAGATCTTGTTTATATTACTTCAGATAGCCCGGGTATGGAACACCAGGAAAAAATAGCGGCGGAAGTACGCGGATATGTAGAAAGGGTCGGGTGTGCCTGCGAATGCGTGGAGGAACGTGAAGAGGCCATCAGGAAAGCTGTTTTGATGGCTTATGGCATGAAAGAAAAAGCACTGATCCTGGTGCTGGGACGGGGAAGTGAGAAATATCAGAAAATTGGAAAACAGAACTGCAGCTATCCCGCAGATTCCGATCTGCTGGAAGAAGCAATGAAAATACGGGGTATTCCGGAAAAATAATTTGTGCTATAATGAGAAACAGAAAGCGTATCTTTCTTGAAGAAGTCTTAAATTACAGGGGAGGATTTATGGCAAAGAAAAAGAAGAAAAAAAGCAGTACCGGATTTTTCTGGAAACTGTTATTCTTGACGGCACTGGTAGCGTTCTGTTTCTCTGCATATCAGTTATATACCATATATCAGGGGTATAAAGCAGGCGTAGATGAGTATGATCTGGTGGCGCATGAGACGGTTGTGAAAACATCAGATCCTTTGATTCCCAAAGAACAGAAACTAATGGAAGATGGTCAGCTTTTGGCCGCACAGTACCCGGATTATCAGCCGCCGCAAGTGGATTTTGAAGAACTGCGGAAGATGAACAGTGATGTGATCGGATGGCTGGAGATTGAAGCCATTCCCGAAATCAGCTATCCTGTCGTACAGGGAACAGATAATGACTATTATCTGCACAAAACATTTAAGAAAACAGACAACTATGCAGGTTCCATATTTGTGGACTGTATAAACCGCGGCGATTTTACAGACTGCAATACCATTATATACGGGCACAATATGAAAAATGGTTCCATGTTCGGAAAACTGAAACGTCTCTGTGAAAATGAAAAATACAAGGACAGCAGATATCTTTGGATCTGTACACCGGAGGGTAAGTACCGGTATGAAATATTTTCTATGCAGTATGCGCAGGTGGACAGTGAGACTTACACACTTTATAGTGAGCATGACGATGCTTTCGGAGGGTATCTGGAACGAATGGCTGAAAAATCACAGGTGGATATGAATACGCAGGATCTGACAAAAGACGATTATGTTGTTACGTTGTCAACGTGTACATCTGATGATAATGTAAGATTTGTTGTGCAGGCCCGATGGGTGGCGACCTATTAGAAGCAGGAGGTAAAGAATATGGGCGAAGAGTATCTGGAAAAGGAAATGGAAAAACTTCAGAAACTGATTGATAAGTATGACAGGATTGTCTTTTTTGGAGGTGCGGGGGTATCTACAGAGAGCGGTATTCCTGATTTTCGCAGTGTGGACGGGTTGTATAATCAGAAGTATGATTATCCTCCGGAGACGATTTTGAGCCACAGCTTTTTTATGCGCTATCCGGAAGAATTTTATCGTTTTTACCGGGATAAAATGTTGGCACTGGATGCGAAACCAAACGCTGCGCATTTGAAACTGGCAGAATTGGAAGATGCGGGAAAGCTTACGGGAGTTGTAACCCAGAATATTGACGGGCTTCATCAGAAAGCAGGAAGTCATCATGTGATGGAACTGCATGGATCTGTCCACAGAAATTACTGCATGCGGTGCCACAAATTTTATGATGCGGAATATATGCTTCACTCTCAAGGGGTACCTACCTGTGAATGCGGCGGAGTCATCAAGCCGGATGTGGTTCTGTATGAGGAAGGATTGGATAATGGTATCATCAGAGATGCGGTCACTACGATTTCTCAGGCAGATGTGATGATCGTTGGAGGAACTTCACTGGCGGTATATCCGGCAGCCGGACTTTTGGACTATTTCCGCGGAGATGCTCTGGTTTTGGTAAATAAGGGAGCCACACCTCAGGATAAAAATGCGGACCTGCTGATCCAGCAGCCCATCGGAAAAGTATTTTCACAGATCAGGGTGAACAAATAGTAATAGAAGAGAAAGGAACCGTTTATGACATATCAGTACGAAGTGGGAGACATCGTAAAGATGAAAAAGCAACATCCCTGCGGCAGCAGTGAATGGGAGATCCTTCGTGTGGGAGCGGATTTCCGGTTGAAATGTTTGGGATGCGGGCATCAGATTATGATCGCAAGAAAACTGGTGGAAAAAAATACGAAAGGTTTGCGGAAAAACACTTGAAATCCGCAAACAAACATGGTACAATATGTCCTCGTGATATATAATTTATCCTTGTTTTCGGTAAGTGCCGAAAGCCAAAAGTCCAAAAGGAGGTAAAACAGCATGAGCAAATATGAATTAGCATTGGTTGTGAATGCAAAAATCGAGGATGAAGCTCGTGAAGCCGTAGTAGAAAAAGCAAAAAATTATGTTACTCGTTACGGCGGAACAATTACAGAAGTTGAAGAATGGGGTAAGAAAAGATTAGCTTACGAAGTTCAGAAAATGAGAGAAGGCTTCTACTACTTCATCCAGTTCGAAGCAGAACCAACCTGTCCGGCAGAAGTGGAAAGACACGTACGCATCATGGACAATGTGATGAGATATTTAGTTGTAAAGAAAGAAGCTTAATTTCTTAAGAGCCAAAAAGCCCATTAAAGGTTTGTAGGGTATCTGTAGAACTTATTTTAGAGAGGTAATCATATGAACAAAGTTATTTTAATGGGTCGTTTAACAAGAGATCCTGAGGTAAGATATTCAGCAGGAGAGAATTCACTGGCAATCGCACGGTATACTCTGGCTGTGGACAGAAGATTCAGAAGAGACGGAGAAGCTACCGCTGATTTTATCAGCTGTGTATCCTTCGGCAGAACTGCAGAGTTTGCTGAGAAGTATTTCCGTCAGGGACTGAAGATCGTAGTCAGCGGACGGATTCAGACCGGAAGTTATACAAACCGGGAAGGTCAGAAAGTTTACACAACAGAAGTTGTTGTAGAAGAACAGGAGTTCGCAGAGAGCAAAGCAGCCAGCGATAATTATCAGAATCATAATAATTATCAGGGCAACAGTTACGGCGGCTTTGGCGGAGCAAGCAGTGGACCGGCAGCACCGGCTGCAGGCGGAAGCAGCGTATCCGCAGACGGATTTATGAATATCCCGGATGGTATCGACGAGGAACTGCCATTTAACTAAGGTGAGGCATCTGAGAAAAAAGCGATGCCCGTAATCATAAAGATTGGGAATAGGAGGTAAGACTCATGGCTTACAGTAAAAGTGAGAGACCGGATTCTCCGATGAAGAGAAGAGGCGGACGCAGAAGAAAAAAAGTTTGTGTATTCTGTGGTAAAGAGAACAACGAAATCAGCTACAAAGATGTTAATAAATTAAGAAAATATGTATCTGAAAGAGGAAAAATTCTTCCTAGAAGAATCACAGGAAACTGTGCAAAACATCAGAGAGCTCTGACTGTAGAGATCAAAAAAGCAAGACATATCGCTATTATGCCATATGTAACAGACTAACAAATATCAGGGGCGCTGCAGAGTGGATAGGAATTGTCTACGTGCAGCGCTCTATTTTTATATTACAGGAAAGTGCTTCGCATTTTCCTGTAATATAAAAAGCCTTCCGGGCAGGATCGCACTGCGGCGGAGAGGAATTATGTTGCTGAAAGCAACCCGCCGCAGGCGAAGAATCCTGCAAAACAGGATTCTTTCTTTAAAAATACTTTTTTATTGGTCAGGAAGATGGTATAATAAATAGGTAGTATTGCGTAAAAGCCGTTAATGGATATTATCGGCTGTTTCAGAAATTGGGTACAGAATATGAAAGATAAGATAAAATTAAAAGGGCAGTTGAAATCCTACATGCGTTGGCCGCTGATTATGACGATACTTTTGGTTGTGATGAATGTGATACTTTATTGTATCAACTTGAAAGCGGGGGCAGTTACCACCGGTTTTATTGCTGTCTATATAGCTATTGCGGTTCTGCTGTATTTTCAGAAACGGCCGTCTATTCTGAATGAATTGATTTCTTTTGCAACACAGTATGGACAGGTGCAGAAGAATCTGATGAGAAATCTGGGGCTGCCTTATGCTTTGCTGGATGCGGACGGAAAAGTTCTGTGGATGAATGATGAATTTCTGTTTGTGACCGGAAAAGATAAGAAGTACCGAAGATTTATCGGGAATATTTTCCCGGAAGTAACTATGGAGAAGCTTCCTCTTCAGAATGAAGTAAGGGATATAGAGCTTGTCTATAATGAGCATGATTATCGTCTGAATATGAAGCGGGTGGATATCAATGAACTTCTGGATGATTCTGAGATCATAGAAGCAGATAAAGACACAAGTTATCTGATTACTCTCTATATATATGATGAGACGGAATTGAAAAAGTATATCCGGAAGAATGAAGAAGAAAAGCTGGTCACGGGGCTTTTGTATCTGGATAATTATGAGGAAGCACTGGAAAGTATGGAAGAAGTGAGAAGTTCTCTTCTGATTGCGCTCATTGATCGTAAGATCAACAAGTATTTTGCTTCTATCGACGGCGTGGTAAAAAAGCTGGAGAAGGACAAGTATTTTCTGGTGATGCGAAAAAAATCCCTGGAAATGCTGAGAGAAAAGAAATTCAGTATTCTTGAGGAAGTAAAAAATGTAAATATCGGTAACGAAATGGCTGTTACTATCAGTATCGGTATTGGAATGAATGCCGATACGTATGCACATACATCGGAGTATGCCCGTATTGCTATGGAAATGGCGCTTGGACGCGGCGGCGATCAGGTCGTGATCAAGGATGGGAATAATATTACCTACTTTGGCGGAAAATCCCAGATGATGGAGAAAACAACCAGAGTAAAGGCAAGGGTAAAAGCTCATGCGCTGAAAGAGTTCATGAGCAGTAAAGATAAAGTAGTGGTGATGGGACACAAGATTACGGATGTGGATACCTTTGGTGCGGCAATCGGTATCTACAGAGCGGCAAAGACGCTGGATAAGAAGTCCTATATCGTAATCAATACACCGACCTCGTCCATTCGACCGCTGATGGATGCGTTTCTTCACAGTCAGGATTATGATTCCCGCATGTTTGTAAATAGTCATGAGGCAAAGGAAATCGTGGATGACAACACCGTGGTAGTTGTAGTGGATACGAACCGGCCAAATTATACAGAATGTGATGAGCTGCTGACTATGACGAAGACCATCGTCGTACTGGATCATCACCGACAGAGTAAAGATGTGATATCCAATGCAGTTCTTTCTTATATAGAGCCGTATGCTTCATCAGCCTGTGAGATGGTTGCGGAGATCCTTCAGTATTTTTCAGATGGTATCCGGATCCGGAATATTGAAGCGGACAGCCTTTATGCCGGAATTATGATCGATACAAATAATTTCCTTACAAAGACAGGAGTACGGACTTTTGAGGCGGCTGCCTTTTTAAGACGCTGCGGAGCAGATGTAACAAGAGTACGGAAAATGTTCAGGGAAAATGTAGAAGATTACCGTGCCAAAGGAGAAGCAATCCGCAATGCGGAATTGTATCGTGACTGCTTTGCCATTTCTGTATGTCCCAGTGAAGGACTGGAAAGTCCGACAGTGGTGGGCGCACAGGCGGCCAATGAGCTGTTGAATGTGGTTGGTGTAAAAGCATCTTTTGTGCTGACAGATTATCGCAGTACTATTTATGTAAGTGCACGATCCATTGATGAGGTGAATGTACAGATCATCATGGAAAAACTGGGCGGCGGCGGCCATCTGAATATCGCAGGTGCACAGTTTGAGCATTATAGTATTGCGGAAGTCAGAGATATACTGAAACAGACTTTGCAAAAAATGTTAGATGAAGGAGATATATAGACATGAAAGTTATTTTGCTTGAAGATGTAAAATCCCTGGGAAAAAAGGGACAGATTGTAAATGTAAGTGATGGTTATGCAAGAAACCTGCTGCTTCCGAAAAAACTGGGTGTGGAAGCCACCACAAAGAATATGAATGACCTGAAGCTGCAGAAAGCTCATGAAGAAAAAGTGGCTCAGGAGAATCTGGATGCGGCAAAAGCTTTTGCAGAAGATCTGAAAGATAAACAGGTAACGGTTACCATCAAAGTCGGGGAAGGCGGAAGAACCTTCGGATCCATTTCCACAAAAGAAATTTCCGAGGCAGTAAAAAATCAGTTGGGACTGGATATTGATAAGAAAAAAATGCAGCTTGCTACTCCAATCAAAGAGCTTGGTACTACCATGGTACCGATCAAGCTTCATCCGAAGGTGGTCGGGGAACTGAAAGTAATCGTTAAAGAAGCTTAGGAGGAAGTCTTTCATGGAAGAGGCGCTGATAAAGAGGATACTGCCTCACAGCGAAGAGGCGGAGCGTTCCGTCATCGGCTGTATGATGATGAGCAGGGATGCCATTATGACGGCGGCGGAGATCCTGGCGGGAGAGGACTTCTACCTGCAGCAGTTCGGCGTGGTCTTTGATTCCATGGTAGAACTGTATAATGAAGGCAAACCGGTAGATTTTGTCACACTTCCGGAAAAGCTGAAAGAAAAAGATGTGCCGCCGGAAGTGAGCAGTATGGAATTTGCCAAGGATCTGCTGACGGCAGTTCCCACATCGGCCAATGTAAAGTATTATGCAAATATCGTAAGTGAAAAAGCAATGCTCCGTCGGCTGATCAAACTAAATGAAGAGATTGCCAATACCTGCTACCTCAGCAAAGAATCGGTGGAGGATATTCTTGAGGATACTGAGAAAAGGATGTTTCAGCTGCTTCAGAGAAGAAACAGTGGGGAATATGTACCGATCCGTCAGGTGGTGCTGAATGCTCTGGAAAAGATTGAGCAGGCTTCTCAGATGAAGGGAACCGTTACAGGGATCCCCACAGGTTTTGTAGATCTGGATTATAAGACATCCGGTCTGCAGCCTTCTGATTTTATCCTTGTTGCAGCCCGTCCGTCTATGGGAAAGACAGCGTTTGTCCTGAATATTGCCCAGTATATGGCATTTCGCAAAGATAAGACGGTTGCTATCTTCAGTCTGGAGATGAGCAAGGAGCAGCTTGTCAATCGTCTGTTTTCGCTGGAGTCAAAGGTGGATTCACAGAAGATCCGAACCGGTAATCTGGAAGATGAAGACTGGGCGAAACTGATCGAGGGTGCCGGGATCATCGGCAATTCCCACCTGATCATAGATGATACACCTGGTATTTCCATCTCGGAACTTCGTTCCAAGTGCAGAAAGTTTAAGCTGGAACAGGGACTTGACATTATCATTATCGACTACCTGCAGCTGATGTCGGGAAGTGGAAGAAGCAGTGACTCCCGTCAGCAGGAAATCTCAGATATTTCCCGAGCACTGAAAGGGGTGGCAAGGGAACTGAATGTACCGGTTGTGGCACTTTCTCAGCTAAGCCGCGCAGTTGAAAAGAGAGATGACAAGCGTCCTATGCTGTCAGACCTTCGTGAGTCCGGAGCCATCGAGCAGGATGCGGACGTGGTAATGTTCATCTACCGTGAAGATTACTACAAAAAAGATACAGAAAATAAAAATATGGCGGAAATCATCATAGCAAAACAGAGGAACGGTCCGATCGGTACCGTAAATCTGGTCTGGATGCCGGAATATACACGATTTGTAAATGCGAAGAAGGATTAGAGAAAATTTCTCTAATCCTTTTTTATAGGGTTTTTCTGTATTCTCCCGGAGTCATCCCATAAAATTTTTTAAAGAAGCGTATGTAACTGCGTACATCATTATAACCTATGGATTCGCTAATATAGTTTATCGTATTTGATTTGTCCTTTAATAATTCAATAGACTGGGTTATGCGGTAATTGTTTAAATATTCGGACAGTGTTTTTCCTGTTGAAAGTTTGAATACTCTATTAAGGTAGATTGAACTAACGCCAATATGGCTTGCAATTTGTGGAATAGATAATGGTTCATAATAATGTTCTTTTAGGAAATTTTTAGCTTTTCTCACATATACGTGTGCATCATCGGACATTTTAGAGGTGTCTGTGATGATATGAGAAAGAAAACTCCAAAAGATATTGCCACATTCTACCACTGTTTGAGTATCTGTAATTTTAGTAATATAGTCGGTTAACAAGCTTTCATTCACTTCTATATTCAAACTTAGTAATTGAATAAAAATAGAACACAGGATCATATGGGTTAATCGCCTTGCTTCATGATCGAGAATGTTTTGTGTAAGGTATTCATTGTTGAATTTTTCCGACATAAGTTCCAATTGCACCAGATCTTTATTAATGATGGCACGTGTAAATTGCAGCACTAATTCTGGTTCGATTGTAGAGGAAGATTCCTGTTGATTGCTGAAATATACGAAATCTTCTTCTTCGTCAGAAGAGAACATAAATACACGTTGAGCCGACTCCAGAGATTGAAATAAATGTGGATCTGTGGATGAACAGATGGAAATGGAAAACAGGGGGCTCAGTGACAAAGTTTCAGTTAGACTCGTTCGCAAAATTTTACATATTTTAAGAAGCTCAGGCTTTAAGTTTTCGTTCTTCAATCCGGTATTCAAGATAACAGCAACATATTTAATGCCAAGATACAGGCTGTAACACTGACCAATATTGGAAAAAGAATTGATTGCGCTATTACGGATAAGTAGTCGAATCTCTTCCTGGGTAGCATAGTCTGTATTTTGCTCCAAAGAAGGCAATGAAATTAATATAAGACAAAATTGGTTATAAGGAAAAACAATGCCGTTTTCTTTATATTTGGGCGAAAGCTTATGGATATCAATGTATTCATATAAAATACCATATAAAAGCTGATCTTGAAGAAGCTGAGTGTTTTCTTTCATGACTGCATCAATATTATTGAGCTGTCCGTTCATATTATCCAGGGCTGCACTAAGAAGCATATATTCGTCCAGTTTTTGGTCCTTGCACTCTGTATAGGGTGTCAATCCAATCTTACGCATTAGGTTGTCGAGACGTTTTATCATTGCAACAGAGTAGAGTACAGCGATAATAAAATCCAGCAGAATGGCGATGACATAACTGCCCAACAAGGGTTTCAGAACAGGAAGGGCAGCCAGAATCATCTGACTTTTTGTAATAAAGGTCGTTGTCTGCACTCCGGATTCTGTTGTATAGGTATACTGAGAGGAATCTGGAAAAAGATTTTCCATGTTTTCCTGAGCCGTCAGCTTGTCATCCCAGTTTGAGGATATAAAATCCGTTGATCCCCAGAGTAATTGATTTTGAAAACATAGTATCGATGGATACGAATTATTCCGGAGATACTTTGCGACTGTATTTTGCAGGGAACTGATGGAGACGGAAAAAGTGATGTAACATTTCCCTGTTGATTCGTAAAATGGCAATCGACGAATGTAAGTAAGTAATTCGTTTTCATGATGCGTTTCATAGTAACGAAGAGAAGACTTATTAAAAATCCATTCTTCGTAACTGTTGAGATCCGTAAGAGCCTGAAAAATATCTTGATCATAATAATCTGAATATAGATAGATTCCGCTTTTAGAATCGTAAACCCTTTCTGAAGCATCAAAAAAGAGCACCATATTATCGTAATCATACATGGATGAAAAAGAAGATACATCATTAATCATATCGTATAAATAATCGATAGACGGATTCGTGTTGTTAATTAATAAGTTGACCGAAGGAAGGGAGCCTATGAAAATAGCGTTATTTTTCGTTGCATTTATAATGTCCTGAAGAGCATAGGAAGCTTGGGTGAGTTTGTCTTCCTGATTTTCCTTGATACGATGTTTGGTTTCAGAAATTAAAAGAAAATCAACAAACAGAAAAATTGCGGTAACAATCAGAAATACGGTGAAGAAAAAAGAACGAAAATGTTTGGATTTCAGGATGTTTTTCCGTCTGTTGGGAGAGGCGAGTAAAGTGGCAAATACATTCATCAAAATCATTCCTTATCTGCGTGGTGATATATATTTTTTTGGTTACTTTTAAGTAATATAATTATACTCAATAAGAGAAATTTGTCAAATTATCAACTGTGACTGATTGTATAAAATCATGAATAATTATGGAAAATCCCCTCTAAAATTATGGAATATGATTTAAAAAGTGCAATGCTAAGTAAAAAAACAAGGGAATTTTGATAAAAGTCATAGCAAAAATCAAACAAATTTAAAAGATTTGAATTGAAAAAATGATATTCGAAAAATACAAAATGTTGATTTTACAGGGATTTTAAGAAATACGGAGTAAGGTTTTATACAAAGCATATAAATCTGGTTTATTTGTTGCGTTCAATTCAAAAGAAAAAGATGATAATCTTTATGGCAGAGAAAACAAAAAATGCAAAAGACAAAAACAGTCCATGTATAACAGTGGAGAGATGGCTGTTTTGTCATTTGACTGTGAGAAGGAGGTTTCAATGTTCATGAAAAGGGTAAACAAGAAGGCAAGCGCACCTTCTGCCTGCCAGAAAAGTAAGAATTCATCGTTAAGGTATATATGGAAACATAAATACTTATATTTGATGTTGGTTCCTACTTTGGTATACTATTTGATTTTCTGTTATGTTCCTATGTATGGAGCGAGTATTGCATTTAAAGATTTTAATCCGATGCTTGGGATTTTGAAGAGTTCTTGGATAGGATTTGATGTCTTTAAAGAATTATTTCAATTGGATAAGTTCTATTCTGTTTTTTGGAACACTATAAGGATCAGCCTTATCCGACTCATTTTCGGATTTCCTTTCCCAATCATTGTGGCTTTGATGCTGAATGAATTAAAGGAGGGAAAGTTTAAGAAAGTCGTACAGACCTCAATCTATATTCCCAATTTTATTTCCTGGGTTGTAGTAGGAGGTATTCTGACAAGTCTTTTATCTATGGATTCCGGAATTGTCAATACGATCATCAAGGCTTTGGGGTTTGAACCCATTGGATTTCTTACAGATGAGAAATATTTTGTTCCTACTATGGTTGTTTCCATGATCTGGAAAACATTTGGATGGAATACGATTATTTATCTTGCTGCAATGAGTGGTATTGATCCCCAGTTGTATGAGGCAGCAACGGTGGACGGAGCGAACCGATGGCAGAAACTGTGGAATGTCACAATGCCTTGTATCCGTTCTACGATTATCGTAGTACTGATCACCAGAATTGGCAGCCTGATGCAGGCAGGTTTTGAACAGATTTTCGTATTATATCATCCAAGTGTTTATGGAACGGCAGATATTATTGATACGTATGTATATCGTTTGGGCTTACAGGATGGAAAATTTGAATTGGCTACAGCAGTAGGTTTATTTAAGTCAGTTGTTAATTTCATATTATTGGTAATTGCAAATAAAGCGGCAAGAATGGCTGGTGAGGAGGGAATCTATTGATGAAAAAAAATCATATTAAACAGTCTCTGGGCAGTCGGATATTCAATGTTGTAAACGTTATATTGCTTGCTTTTTTAGCAATTATTACCTTTTATCCATTTTGGGATTGCCTTGTAGTATCCGTATCTTCATTGAAAAGTTATCTGCAGACGGGTATCCATTTATGGCCGTCAGAGTGGTCTTTTGAAGGATATTCCTACATGATTCAAACGGCGGAATTATGGACGTCCTATGCGAACAGTATTTTTATTACGCTTGTAGGTACGTTAGTAAATATGATTATTACTATTATGGCAGCATATGTTTTATCTAAAAAAGACTTAAAAGGGCACCGTATTTTAATGTTTTTAGCTGTATTTACAATGATGTTTTCCGGCGGTATCATTCCTACATATATGGTTGTTAAGTCCCTTGGTCTGATGAATAGTTTATGGTCTATGATTCTGCCGTCTGCGATTAATACATACAACCTGATCGTGCTTAGAAACTTTTTTGCGGATCTGCCGGTTGAACTGGAAGAGGCTGCGAAACTGGATGGATGCACTGATGTGGGTATTTTATTTAAAATTATGGTTCCGATTTCAAAACCGGCGATTACGACAGTTACTTTGTTTTATGCAGTCGATCATTGGAACGATTTCTTTTCCGCAGTTATGTATATCAGCAACAGAGCAAAATGGCCATTGCAGTTGTTCTTAAGATCCATGTTGTTTGAAAATGATGCGGCATATTCAGGAAGCGGAGAGAGCCTGTTCCTTCTTGGTCAGCCTATGAAGATGGCTGCAGTTATGATGTCAATTATATTAATCATGTGTGCTTACCCATTTTTCCAGAAATATTTTACAAAAGGTGTAATGACCGGAGCAGTGAAGGGTTAATTTTGAAGAAAACTGTATGGGAAAAGGTTTGTATACAGTTTTGATAGGATTTCACATCGTGAGATGTAATTAATCCAATAGAAAAAAGAAAGAGAGGTATTATTATGAAGGCAAGGAGAAGTTTAAGTTTAGGCTTGGTAGCAATTATGTTGTTTGGCACGGGATGTGGTTCTGCCACCGGTGAAAAACAGGAGGATGAGAGAGTTCCTATTCACTGGCTGACCACAGGAGACACTGCTGCAGAAGTTATCCAGGATGATGACCGTATCATTGAAGAAATCAATAATCGTCTTGGCATCGATCTGACAGTTGAGATTGTTCCAGAGGGAAGTACAGAAAAAGTAAATGTTGCAATGGCATCCGGTGATTTCCCGGATATAGTAACTGGTGCATATGGCACAAGTGCAACACAGCAGTGGATTGATGATGGTATGGTTATTACTCTCAATGATTACATGGAGAGTAATTCCAGTATGAAATCATGGCTAGAAGAGTATAGCTGGTCTGCACAGGATGGCAAGTATTATGGTCTGCCTTTTATTACACAGTACAATGTAGCAAATGCATTGATCGTAATGAGACAGGACTGGCTGGACAATCTGGGTCTTAAATATCCTGAAACATTGGAAGAGATGAAGACGGTTCTGAATGCGTTCACATTTGACGATCCGGATGGCAATGGAAAAGATGATACTTATGGATATACTTGTGAAAAACTGTCTAGTGCAAGCACCACACCATTTGATTGGGTATTCTTTGCATATGGACTGCCTTATGCAGATTATTCCCTTGATGAAAATGATAATGTTATTCCATGGTTTGAAGATGCATCTTTTGTTCCTGCAATGAAATATATCAAAGAACTTTGGGACAGCGGAGTGGTAGACGGGGAATTCATGCTGAATGATTCTTCTAAGAAAGAAGAAAAATTTTATCAGGGAAAATCAGGATCCATGCTTGCGCCTATGTTCCGTCATGTATCCAGACATGAAAACAGTCTGCAGGAACTGTTTCCGGAAGCAACACTGGCTTATGGAAAGTCTCCGGCTGGAGAAGACGGTTCCTTTGGTCTGAACAGACAGGGCAAGAGCGGTATGATGACTTGTATTACCGCTGCATGTAAGAATCCGGATAAAGCAGCAGAATTTATCAACTTCATGGTTTCAGAAGAAGGAAATAATCTGCTTCGTCTTGGTATCGAAGGAATCCATTATACAATGGATGGAGATGAGATTGTTTACAATGAGGAAGAAAGAGCAAAAGACGCATTTTCCGAAAATGGTTGGGCACATGCTCTGGCATGGGGATCTTTCTACTGGCCACTTGAGAGCAACTATATTCCGGAAACAGATCCTAACAGAGAAAGAGCACTGGAGACAGTAGAAATTGCTACGGAGTGTCAGGTCAAGAACTTGATCAATCAGAAGACTACTGTGGAGATCGATAAAGCATCTGTAGTTGATGATGTATTTGTCCAGTATTTCACGGATATGTTGAATGGTAAGATTGATATCGAAGAAGGCGCAAAACAGTTGAGTGAGGCTTGGCGTTCACAGGGCGGCGATGAGATTCTGGAATCCGTAAATGAAGTTTATCATGCAAGTAAATAATGCTATAGAATAGAAACTTAGATCTGGATTGAGAGGGTGGGGGTTTTATTCCCATCCTTTCACTAACTTTGGCCAATAAGATCAGTCAGGAGGCAAGATGAGACCAAATATTCTTTTTGTAATGACAGATGACCAGGGAGCATGGGCAATGAATTGTGCGAATACGCCGGAACTTTATACGCCCAATCTGAATCGAATCGCAGAGTCAGGAATGCGATTTGATAATTTTTATTGTGCTTCCCCGGTATGCTCACCGGCAAGAGCTTCTTTGCTCACAGGAACCATTCCATCCGCCCACGGAGTCCATGACTGGATACGTTCCGGAAATGTGGATGCAGTAAAATTTGAAAAACAGGGAAAAGAAAATCCCTATGCTGGCGGATATGTCAATGAGAGGGTGCCGATTTCATATTTAGAAGGGCAGACAACTTATACGGACGTTCTTACTGAAAATGGATATCAATGTGCACTTGCTGGTAAATGGCACCTGGGAAACAGTGTTTGCCCGCAGCATGGATTTTCCAAATGGTATACGATCGGATTGGGTGGTTGTTGTTATTATCATGCTGATATGGTGGAAAATGGAGAGATTACTGTAGAACACGGAAAATACGTGACAGAACTGATTACAGATAAGGCACTGCAGTTTTTAAATGAACTCCATAGTGATGAAAAACCGTTTTATTTATCGGTACATTATACGGCTCCGCATTCTCCTTGGGGAGGGGAACAGCATCCGAAAAAATGGATCGATTATTATAAAGATTGTGAATTTTCAAATATTCCGGATATTCCGGATCATCCGGACATGACTACGGGACCAGTATATGGAACAGAAAAAAGAAGGGAGAATCTGGTAGGCTATTTTGCAGCAATCAGTGCGATGGATGAACAGTTGGGACGAATCCTGGATCGCCTGGAAGAATTAAGGCTTACGGAAAATACCCTTGTGATTTTTACTGCGGACAATGGAATGAGTATGGGACAACACGGTATATGGGGAAAAGGAAATGGAACTTTTCCAATGAATATGTATGATACGGCTATCAAGGTCCCATTTCTCGCATCCTATCCTGCAAGAATTCCCAAAGGAAGCATTTGCTCTGCCATGGTAAGTGCATATGACCTGTTTCCTACTTTACTGGAACTGACGGGTTGTTCATACAAAGGCGAAAGAATACTTCCGGGAAAAAGTTTCCTTGGATGTCTGTTTGGAGAGGAAGAAGACCGGAGAGAAAATGCGCTGGTGGTTTTTGATGAATATGGGCCTGTCCGCATGATACGGACAAAAGAGTGGAAATATATTCATCGCTATCCTTATGGAAAAAATGAACTTTATCACCTGACCGAAGATCCTGGGGAAGAAACGAATCTTTATGGAAAGGCAGATTATGAGAAAATTGCTGCAGAGATGAGAGTAGAGATGGAAAACTGGTTCAGAAGGTATGTAAATCCTGAAATAGACGGGGCAAAAGAGGGGGTTACAGGATCTGGACAGTTATGTAAGGCCGGCATCTGGGGAGATAAATATCAGACCTATGCACCGCTGCAGATCGGAATGTAAGGAAGGATGGTGTAGTTAAATGAAAGATAAAAGACCTAATTTTTTATTTATTTTTATGGATGATATGGGCTGGAGAGATCTTGCCTGTACCGGAAGTACTTTTTATGAATCACCGAATATTGACAGATTGTGCAGGGAGAGCATGCAGTTTTCAAATGCATATGCATCCTGTCCGGTCTGCTCACCCTCTAGAGCCAGTTTTTTGACGGGAAGATGTCCGGCAAGATTGGGTGTGACAGACTGGATTGATATGAGCGGTCAGTGCCATCCGCTGAAAGGCAAAGTCATTGATGCTCCCTATATCAAACATCTGCCCAGGGAATCCGTTACTCTGGCACAAGTGCTGAAAGATGCAGGTTATGCCACCTGGCATGTGGGAAAATGGCATCTGGGAGATACCGAATATTATCCGGACAAATTCGGCTTTGAGGTGAATATTGGAGGCTGTTCCTGGGGACATCCTAATCAAGGGTATTTTGCACCTTATGGAATTTCTACTCTGACCGAGGGAGAGCCGGGGGAATATCTGACAGATCGGATTACGGATGAGGCGATTCGCCTGATTCAACAAAAAGATGACAGACCATTTTTTATGAATTTGTGTCATTACGCAGTGCATACACCGATTCAGGTGAAAGACGAAGATAGAGAGAAATTTGAAAAAAAGGCAAAAGAGTTGGGACTTGATAAACAGATCGCTATTGTTGAAGGAGAAGAAATGCATACAGAGGATAAGGCAGGAATGCGTGTCCAGCGCAGAATTCTTCAGTCAGATCCTTCCTATGCAGCTATGATCTGGAATCTTGATCAAAATATTGGAAGATTATTGGACGCTCTGGAGGAATCCGGGAAAGCTGAGAATACAGTTGTGGTGTTTACTTCCGATAATGGTGGATTAGCAACGGCAGAGGGTTCTCCTACCTGTAATTTGCCTGCACGTGAAGGAAAAGGATGGATGATGGAAGGCGGAGTTCGTGTGCCTTTGCTCATCAAATACCCAGGTGTGGTCAAAGCGGGCAGCAGATGCGATATACCGGTTATTACAATGGATTTCTTCCCTACTTTTTTGGAACTGGCGGGGCTTCCGCAGGAAAAAGAGCTGCATAAGGATGGAATAAGCATTGCCCCATTATTGAAGGGAAAAAGAATTGGAGAAAGACCATTATTCTGGCATTATCCACATTATGGAAATCAAGGGGGAGTGCCGGGATCATCAGTATTGTATGGGCAGTATAAACTGATAGAATCATTGGAAGATTTCTCTGTCCAATTATATGATTTAGCGGTTGATTTTAGCGAACAATACAATATTGCGGAGGAATATCCGGAAATTGTAGAAAGACTGAGGTTCATGTTGCATGGATGGCAAAAAGATATTGGAGCAAAAATACCTGAGAAAAATGAGGAATAAATAAGGGTTAAAAAGAGCAGTTTCTGTTTATTCAGAACTGCTCTTTTTGACTGTTTTATATACGATATTGCACTTATGAATTATAACCTATGTCCGATTTCCAATAATGTATCATAATATCTATCAAAAAAAGCTTTGTATGCCTGACAGAAATAGTTTTCATACAGCCCAGTCTCATTGTTAAGATCCCGGTTCCGATGACATCCACCCCGGCATAAGCGATAATATTTACATTCTTTGCAAGCAGTATCTAACTTATACGAACGCTCGATAAACTGTAGTTCGCTTCTCCTCCGGTTGATCGTATCCAGGCGGTCTTTATTGAAGTTTCCAAGTTTATATTCATCCAGCATATAAAAATCACATGGATACACACTTCCATCTGCTTCGATCACATTCTGTATACCGCAGGAACCATTCTGGGCACAGGACTCAGCTATGTATCCTGCGGCAAGCATTGCCCAATTTTCAAACTGACGAATGTATGGTTGTTTTCCTTTTTTTAGGTCGCAATACCAGAGAGAAAAGAGATCAATCAAAAATTGGCCATATATTTCAGGGGATAATGCGTGAGAGGTTAATCCATGTCCTTCATCTAATGGATCCAGACAAGCGATATACTGCTGATAATTCCAGCCATTCTCCCGATAGTAGGAGTAAATTTGGGAAATATTACTGGCGATCCCCGGAGTTACAACGGTGAGGATATTATAATCCACACCATATTCATCCATCAAATGTGCAGAATGTAGAACTCTGTCAAAGGTATCAGCTCCAGTTTTACGGTCATGGCGGAGCGAATTGTGAATGTCAGGTGTTCCGTCAACAGACAGCCCGATAAGAAATTGATTTTCTTTAAAGAACTTACACCATTCTTGATCAATCAAATAACCATTTGTTTGAAGGGCGTTTTGAACACGAATATGTTTTTTGTTATATTGCTGCTCATATTCTATTACTTTTTTAAAGAAATCAAGACCACGCAGGGTGGGTTCGCCTCCCTGAAAGGCGTAGGAAATCATTTCATCTGCGCAAAGCATGGTTTTGCGGATAACATTTTTCAACGTTTCTTCGCTCATCAGACCGAATGATTTCTGGCTTCTTTTTTGTGCTTCATCACAATAAAAACAATAGTCACAGGACATATTGCACAAACTGGAGGCAGGTTTAATAAGTACACTTAATGCAGGCATAAAAATGCTCCTTCTTGATTAGTTTCGTGTATGGTCAGAAAATCAAAAAGGATTTCCTGACAGTATTAATGTATGAATATATAAATATTGTAAAGGTTTATCATGATTATTACAACCATGAGTGCAATAAATAATTTATCCACTGTTTTATCTTGGATTTTTTTGTTAAGGAGTCTTCCGCACACACCGCCGGTAATGCCTCCGATAATCATAAGAATCAGAAGGAAAATATTGAACTCTGGCAAACTTCCAGTGAAGACAGAGGCCATAAGATTGGCAATTTGTGAGAAGAAAATGATGTACAGGGAGTTTTCCGCAGCTGCTTTTGTCTGCATGGAAAAGAAGTAAAACAAAACGACCAGATTGATTGGCCCTCCACCAATTCCAAGGAAAGAAGAAAAAATCCCGAGAAATAGCCCGATTAAAATACAGATGATAGGATTGGTGATGTTATGTGTTGATATTTTCTCTTTGCAGATCGTATAAATGAGTGTACCAAGTGTGATTATGGACAGACATATTGCTTGAATCGCACCAATTTTGTTTTTCTCCGGACTTAAGGCAGAGATAAAAGAGAACATCCATTTACCTGCAAGTCCTCCCAAAGCGGCGCCGATACCAAGTGGAAACCCAATGCTTTTATTAATATGGGATTCACCGCTTAGTCTCCCTTTAATCACGGAATAGGTTGTCATCGATAAAACGGTACATCCGGAAAGAAAATTGATAGTCGCAACATCCATAACGTGGAAAGCGTCTAATACAGGTTTGATGATGATTCCACCTCCGATACCGCAGATTGCACCGATCGTTGAGGCAGCAAAACAAACAATAAAGAAAATAAGTAATAAAGGCATGGCGTGATCTCCTTTTCCCTGTTTAAATTTCAATTCTATTTTGAAGAGTTCAGTGACGTAAAACAATTATTATGTTAATATAATATACATAATAAAATCATTATGTGATAGCAATTCATGCGAAAGGAGATTTGTATGACGCTGAGACATCTGAGAATTTTTATGGAAGTATGCAGGTTCGGCAGTATTACCCAGGCAGCAGAGGAATTAAATATGGCTCAGCCGGCAGTCAGTTATGCAATCCGGGAACTGGAAAGTTATTATGAGACAAGGTTGTTTGAGAGAATGAACCGGAGATTGTATATTACAGAATCCGGAGAACAATTGATGAACTATGCAGATTCCATCCTTGGACAATTTGATGAAGTGAAAAACGTTCTCAAGGATGTAAATATGGTCACTAAAATTCGTATAGGGGCAAATGTTTCTTACGGTATGAGTAAATTACCAGAGCTAATCTCGAAATTTAGAACGGAACACTCTAAAATTCCGGTGTATATACGTGTGGAAAATTCTGCACAGATCGAGGAAGAATTAGTTCGAAACAGTTTGGATTTTGGTATTATCGATTATCCGGCAAGATCGGAATTCTTTTTTTGCAGTTTGTTGGAGGAAGAAGCAGTGACAATTGCATGCTCACCGAAATTGCATATTCCGTCAGAACTACAAATGCGTGATTTAAAAGATATACCATTATTGTTGAGAGAAAACGGAAGTGGATTGCGTAATATCATGGAACAGGTTATGAAAAATATGAAAAAAGAGGATATAAAGCCGATCATAGCTATGGAAAGTGTCAGTACCCAGTGCCTGATCAATGCATGTGTGGAAGGAATGGGGATACTTGCAGTACAAAAAAATGCATTGCAGCCTTATCTGGAAAATGGAAAATTAAAAGAGATTAAAATAAAAGGGGCTAAACTTACCCGGCAATATTATTTGGTTTATCATAAAAGCAAATTTTTGACAAAAAGTATGAAAGCATTCAGAAAATGTGCGTTGGATGAGCACCGTTAATCTAGAGGAGTGATTTTGATACACATGGAAAAGAAAATTTGCAATATTTTGAAGAATATATCACAAGAAAAGGATTTATGACTGTGCTAGAATAAGCTCAGTAAATAAAAAACATGCAAAAGGAGGTTTTTACAATGAGTATTTTAAATAGTTTTTCTCTGGAAGGTAAGGTTGCACTGGTTACAGGTGGTGCGTACGGTATTGGCTTTGCGATTGCGGAGGCATATGCGAAGGCAGGTGCTAAGATTGCATTTAACTGCCGTGGTCAGGAGCATCTGAATAAAGCGCTGGAGGATTATGCAGCGAAAGGGATTGATGCAAAGGGTTACATCTGCGATGTGACAGACGAGGAGCAGGTGAAAAATATGGTGGCATCCATCAAAGAAGATTTGGGTGTGATCGATATTTTGGTAAATAATGCCGGAATCATCAAACGTATTCCTATGACAGAGATGAGTACAGAAGAGTTCCGTCAGGTAATCGATATTGACCTGAATGCACCGTTTATCGTATCTAAAGCTGTTATTCCGGATATGATTGAAAAGGGACATGGAAAGATTATTAACATTTGTTCTATGATGAGTGAGCTGGGACGTGAGACGGTATCTGCTTATGCAGCAGCAAAGGGTGGCCTGAAGATGCTGACCAAGAATATTTGCTCCGAGTACGGTGAGTTCAATATTCAGTGTAACGGAATCGGACCTGGCTATATTGCAACACCGCAGACAGCACCTCTTCGTGAGGTTCAGCCGGATGGAAGCCGTCACCCGTTTGATCAGTTTATCGTGGCAAAAACACCGGCAGCCAGATGGGGAACACCGGAAGATCTGATGGGACCTGCTATTTTCCTTGCTTCCGATGCATCTGATTTTGTAAATGGACAGATTCTGTATGTAGACGGCGGAATTCTGGCATACATTGGAAAACAGCCGAAATAATAGAATTTCAAATAGTTTAAAATAGAGAGGTACACGAATATGGAATTAAGAACTGCAGTTTCACCAAGGGACGTAAAGCATTATACCACCGAAAGACTGAGAGAGGAATTTTTGATTTCCGATCTGTTTCCGGCAGATGAGATCCGACTGGTTTACAGCCACATTGATCGTATCATAACCGGAGGTATTATGCCGGTAAAAGAAACTCTGGTACTGAAAGCCGGAGAAGAACTGCGTGCAAAATATTTTCTGGAAAGAAGAGAGATGGGTGTCATCAATATCGGCGGAGCCGGTGTGATCACGATTGATGGAAAAGAGTATACAGTAGCCCATAAAGAAGGAATGTATGTCGGAATGGGCGCAAAAGATATCACATTTGCAAGTGTTGATGAACAGACTCCTGCAAAATTCTATATGAACAGTGCACCGGCGCATGCTTCTTATCCTACCGTATTGATCAAAAGAGAAGGTGTTGCAGAAGAAGGTGTTGTGATTATCAAAGATGAGAACAAAGTAGAATTGGGTTCTTTGGAGGATTCCAATCATTATAATGGTCTCATAAATTAAGACACTTTTTCGGACAGATTTTAATGAATCTGATATACTTAAACCAGTATGAGAGAAAGGATTCATTATCATGTCCAG